>JBGPFT010000159.1:0-5587 GCA_041483475.1 Fibrobacteria bacterium
CCGACAGCACGACCACGGTTGCCGTGGGGGACGTGGATTACGACGGCAAAGAGGATGTGGTGGTGTTCAGCGGTTATGGAGCCTGGATCCTGGTTGATTCCGACAGCCTTCCCGGCCGCGGCACGCATTTCTCTTCCTGGTACCGCAACCTCTTTCCCAGCTTGGATACGCGCATGAGCTCGGCCGTATTCACCGACTGGAATTTCGACGGCTTCCTCGACTTGCTCGCCGCCTCGCCGGCGGGCGACGTTTTCGTGGTGTACGGCTCGGATACCGGTTTCGCGGTGCGGCAGAACCTGTTGACCCGAACCGGGGAAAAGCTGCGCGTGTTCGCCGAAGATTGGGATTTCGACGGCCGCCCCGACCTCTGGGTGCAAAGCCAGGGGCAAGGTTTGTTCGTATACCACAACACCGGCACCCTTTCCAACCCCGTTTTGAATCTCTCCCCTTTTGAAATTCGGGACAATGCCGGGGTTTCCTTGTCGGGGCTGGAATCGGCCACCCTTCTGGACGTCGATGGAGACGGGGTGAAGGATCTCGTCGCTTCCGAAGGACAGCGGGTCGGTTACCGCCCCTTACGCGTGCAAGGCTGGTATCGCGATGCGGGGCCATCCCGGTTGTTGAATATGGCGGGCAAGGTGCAAAGCTGCGCGGGCTGCGTGATCTCAGCAAGAGTGCCTGAAAACGGCCTCCCCAGCCTCCTTTGGGCGGAAATGAACCGCGCCATCGTTTTTCATCCGGCGAAACTGCTCGGGGATCTCAACGGCGACGGGCATGTCGACGCCGTCGATCGCGACCTGCTGCTCCTGAAATGGGAAGCGCGGGAAGGCGATATCGACTGGTCCGATGCTTATAATCTCTGGATCGATGGTACATGGCCGGAACGCATCGACATCAAGGACTTCGCCGATATGGCGGATAGCTGGGGTTTAAGCGAATGAAACGTCTCTTCTCCCCTATCCCGCTCCTCCTCTTCGTTTCTTTTCTCCATTCGGGCCCCAATCAAAACGCCATTATATCCATCGATTTGCTTCCCCCTTCCCCGTCCGTGGACACCGTGGACTTCCGCCCCGCCAACGACACCGCTTTCTGGGTGGCCGTGCGCGTGGCCCAGGCCCAGGGCCTGGATTCCTACGGCTTTGAGTTGTCGTATGACCGGACGCGGCTCGACTACCTGCAAACCGTCGCGGCTTTGCCGGGCCAGGGGCTTTTTAATTTTCTGGAAAGCGCGGGCGGCTTGTCGGCCGGTTTCGTCGGTCAATTATCCCGAAACGACTCCTCGAAAGTTTCCATCGCCAACGCTTTGGCCGGAAGCGATTCGGCTAAAAGCCCGAACGGAGGAGGAATTCTCGCTCTCGTGCAATTCCGACCCAAGGGTGTTCAAGGCGACGCGATTTTCGCTCCGGGGGCCGCTCAATTTTTGGATTGGAGGCTTACCGTGGACACGGGCATGGCCATGCGCGGGGCGCGGTTGGTTTTGCAAATGCCGGTGGCATTGAGATTCGTTTCGCGGCGCGGCTACGTCCTTCCGGATGCCACGGCGATTTTTCATCGGTTCGGGCGGGATGTGTTGGGACGACAATCCTCGTCTTTTTTCCCATAGCGGATAAATCTCCGCTTATTTCTTTTTCTTCTTCTTTTTCCCGCCCGCCTTCTTGTTGAAGGTCCAAGCCGGGAGGCGTATGACCTTGCCGCCCTGCATGGCGCTTTGATGGGCCAAAATGCCCACGCAGGTGATATTGGCCGATTGCGCGGCGTTCGGGAACGGATCGCGATCCTTCGCCAGAGCGTCCAGGAATTCATGCGCCAGATGCGGATGGGAACCGCCATGGCCGCCGCCCTGGGTGAAGGAAAGATGGGTGTTCTCGGCCGTGTCGTACACGCCCTGGGTGGTGAATTGCTGAATTTCCTTGGGCAGCCGATGGGCGAAGTCGGGGCATTTCACGCGAGAGGGGATATCGTGTTCGGGTTTCTTGGCAGTATGCAAAACCAAGTCCTCACCCTCGATCAGCGGCCATTCCACGGCCTGCTTGTCGCCGTATACGTCGATGCTTTCGCGGTACTGGCGCGCGGTGTCGAACAGCGAGCGGATGATGCGCGCCGACAAATCGGAATTCCGGAATTTGATATGGGCGGATTCGACGGCGAAAGGCGACTTGTAAATCTTGATCATTTCCTGGCGGATCGTCCCCGAGCCGAAGCAAGAAACCGTTTCGGCCTCGGATCCGGCCAAGCCCACCATGGGGCCCACGCAATGGGTGGCGTAGAACATGGGGGGCAATCCGGGCCAATAGCCGGGCCAGCCGTCCATGTCCTGCTGATGACTGGCTTGCATGAATTGGAGCTTGCCCAGTTCGCCCTTGTCGGCCAATTCCTTCATGAACAGGTATTCGCGGGAAAAGACCACGGTTTCCATCATCATGTACTTGAGGCCGGTTTTCTTCACCAACTCCACGATTTTCTTGCAATCCTCCACCGAAGTGGCCATGGGAACCGTGCAGGCCACGTGCTTGCCCGCCTTCAGGGCCTTGATGGACATCCAAGCGTGATCGGGAATGGGACTGTTGATATGGACAAAGTCCACATTCGAGTCCTTGAGCACGTCCTCATACTTGGTATAACGCTTTTCAATCTTGAAGGCGTCCGCGATCCGGTTCATCTTCTCGGCATTGCGTTGGCATACCGCGTACATCTTGGCCTGCGGATGCCGCAAATAGATGGGGATGAATTCCGCCCCGAATCCCAGCCCGATGATCGCAACGTTATACTGCTTTTGCTGGCCCACTTGTCCTCCTCGACATTTTGAAACGAATACCCCCATCCGGTCAGCTTTTCAGCCCCCAAGACGGATGGATGCAGGGGTTCCCAATATAATCACATGGCTCGCCCATGAAAACACCTTTCCATCTCCAACCCGTTATCATGCATGGAGATGGCTTGGGCGGATTTGAAAATGAGGGAAAGGGAAGCAAAACGGAGCCGAATTCTATAACTTTTGGGGGTAACATGGAACATTCCCCCCTGCGATGAGGAAGGCCGCATGAGCCCCGCCTTGAAAAGCCCACCCCGCCCCGCGGCGCCGGAAAAGCAAAAGCGCTTCGGCAAGTACACCACCATGGAACACCTCGGCACCGGGGGTATGGGCGACGTGTACAAAGCCATGGACCTGGTGCTGAACCGCACCGTGGCCCTGAAAATTCTTCCCTTCAAACTGGCCAACAATCGGGAATCCTCCGAGCGTTTTCTCGCCGAGGCCCATGCCATTTCCCGCCTGCAGCATCAGAACATCGTCACCATCTACGACTATGGCGAGGAGGACGGGCAGAAATTCATCGCCATGCAATTCATCCAGGGCTCCACCTTGAGCAAAGTGATCCGATCGGAATCGCCCCTGGATTACGTCCGCATCGTGAACATCGCCAAGCAGATTTGCCGCGGGTTGAAGTACGCGCATGAAAACGAAGTGGTGCACCGCGACATCAAGTCCGGAAACATCATCATGGCGCCCGGCGACAAGGCCTATATTTCCGACTTCGGCATCGCCAAGGTGGTGGACTCGCCCAGCATCACTACCACCGGCATGGCCCTGGGAACGCCGGAGTACATGGCCCCGGAGCAATGCGAGGGCGGGGTGGTGGACGCGCAAAGCGATCTCTACGCCCTCGGCGTCATGCTGCATGAGATGACGGCGGGCAAGCCTCCCTTCCTGGCCGACACCCCGCTGGCCGTGGCTTTCAAGCAGGTGCATGAGATGCCTCCCCTGCTGAGCAAAGTTCGGCCCGACGTCCCGCCCCGTTTCGAACTCATCGTGGCCAAATGCCTGAAGAAAAAGAAAGAAGAACGTTACCGCAGCGCCGACGAATTGCTCCACGACCTCGACAACGTATACCTCGAATCCGGTTCTGCTCAAGGCAGCGGGTCCACCCCGCTGGACCCCGAACTGCGCATCACGGATCGCCGCGGAGGCGATCGCCGATACCTGCTTACCAAAGCCACCGAACCGCGCACCTTGTTGATCGCAGCCGTGATACTGCTTGTCGCCATGGCGGGGATCATGACCCGGCAACTGCTTTTTCCGGTCAAGAGCGCGGAAGGCTCGCGGTGGTTGCAACCCACGGTCGTCTCCGGCGCCAAGGGAAGCGCCGAACTGGGATTGGATCTCGGGAAAAGAAAAGCCTTGCAAGCCCTGTACCTCGAAATGGAAACCCCGGCGGAAAAACCCGGCGCCAGCGTTCCGATTTTCATCGAGGTGTCCCTGGACGGAAAAAAGCCCCTGCGCTACGTGCTGGAGGACAACGCCGCGCCGCAAGCCTTGAATCTGCAGGGCCGCGTGGCGTCCAAAATATCGTTGCGGGCGGAAAGCCGCGGCGCCGCCCCCGTCATCCGGGAGGCGCGTTTGCTCGGCCTCCCCTATGACTGATTCCCGCATCGACGCGGGACGGCGCGGCGAAGACCTCGCCCTGGAACATTTGACCCGGATGGGTTATCGCCTCTTGCAACGCAATTTCCGTTTTCGCCGCGGGGAAATCGATTTGATCGTGGAGGCTCCGCAAGGCGATTTGGTGTTCGTGGAAGTGAAAGCCTCGCGGGGAGAATCGGCCGGGGATGCGCTGGAATGGGTGACGCCCCGGAAGCAGCGGCAAATCCAACGCGTAGCCCAGGGGTATTGCCTGCAGCACAACGGCCCGGATCGCCCCATGCGATTCGACGTGGTAGGCGTGGATTTGAACTCCGTCGGCGGTTCGGCCATACGCCATATCCCCAACGCTTTCTTGCCGGAAGCCGCGAACTATTTCCGGTGACGCGATGCGCCTGGTCCTGCATCCGCAAACGCCGCAAACAAGACTGGTCCGCAAGGTTCTAGAAGTATTTGAAAAAGGCGGAGTGGCGGTATATCCCACGGATTCCGGATATTCGGTGGGATGCGACGCCTTGAACAAGGCCGCGGTGCACAAGCTTTACCATCTCAAGCGGGCGATGAAAAAATACCTGATGGCCTTGATGGTGCGCGACTTCAGCGTGGTCACCGAATTCGCCAAGATGGAAAACACGGATTATCGCACCATGAAAAAACTGGTGCCCGGCCCTTACACCTTCATTCTACCGGCCACGGTGCGCGGCAAGAAAATCCTCGACGTCAACCGCGCGGAAATCGGGATCCGCATGCCGGACTGTCCGTTCGGAAACGCCCTGTTCCAATTGAAGCCCGATTGCATCCTGCTCACCACGGCGGCTAAAATCCGCGAAGACGACAGCTTCGTGGACCCGGAGGAAATCGACGATGTGTTCGGGCACGACGTCGACATGGTGGTGGATCTAGGTCCGGTGGCCTTAAATCCGACTACGGTGATCAGCCTTGTCAGCGGGGAACCGGAAGTGATCCGGGAGGGCCAGGGAAAAGCGCCTTAAGATCGGAGTTCAATTCCTGCGGGTCAGCGTGTGCGACGCCCCGGGAAAGAAAGCTGCGACCTTGGCGAACTCCATCATGACTCCCGGAAATCACCAGGCCGATTTCGACGGAACCGGATTGTCCGAGGGCTTGTATTTCCTTCGATTGCAGGCCGACGGCGTCAACCGGACGAAACGG
>JBGPFT010000160.1:0-5564 GCA_041483475.1 Fibrobacteria bacterium
AATCCTCTTGCGTTTGGTTGCAGGGAATCGAAAAACTGTATTTGCCCGTTCGCCACGGTGAAGGCAAGTTCATTCCCGGAAGCAAAGATCTGTTGAAGGCTTTGGAGAAATCGGGGCAAACCTGTTTGCGCTATTGCCGCAAGGACGGTTCCGCTCCCGAGGGTTTTCCGGAAAACCCAAACGGCTCGGTAGCCCATGTGGCGGGGCTTTGCAGCGCCGACGGTCTGGTGTTCGGCCTGATGCCGCATCCCGAGGCCCATGTTCTCCCCACCCAGCATCCGCGCTGGACTCGGGAAGGATTGAAGGCTGAAGGAGACGGTCTGGCGATTTTCCGGAACGCGGTGGAGTGGGTAAATTCGGCGCGCTAAACCTGAAACCCGGCTATTTCTGGTTCCTGGGATGGAAGCTCTGATGCGTCTCGCGTAAATAATCCTGATCCAAATGCGTGTAGATCTGGGTGGTGCCGATGTCGGCATGCCCCAGCAGTTCCTGCACGGCGCGCAAATCCGCCCCGGCCTCGATGAGATGGGTGGCGAAGGTGTGGCGGAAAGTGTGGGGCGAAATCCCTTCCGGATTCAATCCCGCCGCCAGGCATAGCTTGCGCGCTATGTTCCAGGCACCCATGCGCGACAGGGAAAGCCCCCGTAAATTCACCAACAAGGTTCCGCAACGCGGCGCGGCCAGCCCCGGCCTTTCCGCCGCGAGATATTCCTGCAACGTGGCCACCACCTTTTTCCCCATGGGAACGACGCGCTGTTTTTTTCCCTTGCCTTGCACCATGGCCAGCCCCTCGTCGAAGCGCAGCGAATCGATGGGCAATTTTATCGCCTCGGAAACGCGCAAACCCAATCCGTAGAGAAGCTCCAGCAAAACCAGATCGCGCCGGGCGCCTTTCCCGCCGGCGGCCACGCACCGCTCCGCCGCTTCGTACAATTCCCGAATCTCCTTGAGGCTGAGGCTGCGCGGTTTATAACGCTGCTGTTTCGGCACCCGCACGCCCCGGCAAAAATCCACGGTCAAAAGGTTCGCGTCCAACAAATAAGCCGTATAACTTTTTAAAGACGCCAGGTAACGGGCCAAGGTGGAAGGGCTGAATCCCAATTCTGCCAACGAAGCGAGGAAGGCCCGGGTCGCTTCCGTTTCCAGCCCGGCCAAGGCTTCCCCAGATTTCCCGGCGACTCCGAGCTGCCACAGGCACAAACGCAAATCGCTCAAATAAGATCGTGCGGTATTTTCGCTAAGCCGCTTTTCCAGCAATAGATGCGCGCGATAGGCGTCCTCATGGGGAATATTTTCGGCGCGCTTTGGGGCGATGATTTCCGGCATGGAGTCAACCGAAAATCTACTCGGCGCCGGGGGCGTTTTCGTTGAAATGCCGAGGCGAGGGATTATATTTACCCGGTCCCGTGGGTACTTAGCTCAGTTGGTAGAGCAGCTGACTCTTAATTAGCGGGTCGTGGGTTCGATCCCCTCAGTACCCACCATCTCAGTACCACCACTTTTTAAATCTCCGGACTGTAAGCATTCCGACACGGATCGAGGATAGAGTGACAATTCATGTCGTTGATTTTCCGGAACCTATTTCAAAAACCATGCATGCCGGGGACAATTAATTATCATCTCGGCAAGAAATCGGTTCAGCGGTTTCTGAAAAAATGGGGGTGGCGTCAGCGGAGAAGAGTCTTAAAATTGGAGGCATGTCATGAAAAACTTCTCGCCCACCCTGAAATCAGGCTTGATTCTTTTGGCTTCCGCCGGCTTTTCCCAGGCCCAAAATTACCGCTTCGACTCCACCATTTCCAGGGCGGTCCTGAACAATTATCTGTCGCGTGCGGTCAGCATCCAGGAAATCCTCACGGATGACGCCGATTGCGACGTTCCCACGCGCGGCTCGAGCTTCGCGGAAGGCTTGCGCTTCATCCGGAATACCGGAACCAAGTTTTTAGGCCGCGCGGTTTATCGTTGGGGTCGATCCAGCCGCCTGCCGAACATTCTCCTGCAAGCCAAGCCCCGGATCGATCAAATCCACGCCCAGGATCCGGATATCGTCGTCCAAGCCTGCGTTTTCGAAATGGTCCAAAATACCGAGGCGAATAACATTCCCATTCCCCCCGCGGTTTTCACGGAATTCGGTTTGCCGATCCAGACCCGGAATTTCGTCTACAACAACATGATTTTCATCGACGGGTTTCGCGTGAACTCTTTCGGCACCGGATCTTCCGTGCCGGATATGAGCCGCATCGAAACCAAAATGTGGTTCTTTTACTTCGCCACTTCGTATATCGACATCGGCGCAGAAGCCATCCATTTCGGCCAAGTGGAACTCATGAATCACAACGATCCGAACAACAATAATTGGTTCGAAGTATTGACCCGCATCCGGAATTACGCCCGCCAGCATGCCAGGCACCACATGGTGCTGTGCGACGGACATGTGCCGTCCGGCACTTTCGCCAGGAACGGGGCGCTGCTTCTCGATTCCCACGCCTTTCCCTTGCGGATTAAGGAAGTCGCCGGAATGCCCACGCAAGGGGTTTTGCAGGCCAACTATGTCGACGCCATTTACGGCAAAAGCGGCGGCGGCGTCACTCCCAGCGGCTGGACCTGCGCCCACCTGCCTTACCTGGTCGAGTTCGACAATTTTGGAATCAGTGGTACGCCGGGCCAACCTTCGCCGGCGCCTTTCGTCTGGGGCTGGGACGAAATCAGCTGGCTGGCGAATCAAACCGAGACGTATCGAAACAATTGGCTCCGTTACGCCTCGAATTGGCTGGCGCAAAACGACACCAACGGCCATTTGCAAATGCCTGCGGCCCGGCTGGCCGTGGGATTCACCGGGCGCTGGTATTGGGGCTATACCCGGAGCGCGGCGTCCCCGAACGGACAAAGCCAGGAGGACACGATTAAAGCCATTTGGCAATCCCAGGCGACCTCCATCCAACCTTTAGCGAGGGGAAGATCGCGCTTGCGTCCAGGCCTTTTTTCCCATGCCTTCGACTTCACGGGGTGGGATATTCTCGGCAGGAATAACAAATCCGCTGTGGAAAGGATGTAAGGGGGGTAGATTTAAGGGAAAATCCGGAGGAATCCATGCTGAATAAGGTTTCCCTGCCTCCCAAACTCATCGCATGCGGCGCGCTATGCGCGGGTTTCGCTTGGGGCCAGCTTCCGGCAGGTTTCACCCAAGTGGACATTGCCCCCACCGCCACCTTCTTGGAGCCGACCAGCATGGCCTTCGGCAACGAGGGAAGCGTTTTCATCAGCGAACGCGCCGGCAACGTGAAAGTCATCCAAGGCAATACGGCGGTGATCGTTTATCACGTCAACACCACCATCAACCGCGAGCAGGGCCTGCTCAAGATCCAGGTACACCCCCGATTCAACCAAAACGGCTGGCTCTATCTCTATTACATGACCGCCGATTACAACCACCACAACGTGGGCCGCATCACTTTGGACGCCAGCTACAACGTCACCCGGGTCGATACCCTCATCCAACTCCCGGCCCTGGAGAACCTGGGTCGCCACAACGGGTCGGGCCTGGTGTTCGGAAATGACGGATACCTTTACGTGTCGCGCGGCCAGGATGAATTGACCGGCGCCGCCAACCCCGCGGCGCTTTGGACCAGCCAAAAAGGCAAAATCCTGCGGTTCACGGAGCTGGGACTGCCGGCGCCCGGCAACCCCCATTACAGCACTCCCGGCGCTTCCGTCGCGGAGCAGAGCATCTGGGCCCGCGGCTTCCGCAATCCCTGGACTTTGGCCATCGATCCCATTTCCGGCAGAATCCTCGAAGGCGACGTCGGGGATACCCACGAGGAGATCAACGACGTGACGAATCCGGATCCGGCCAAGGGTTATTGGTACGGTTACGGAGTGGGCGGAGGCGACGGCCCGAATCCCACCGGGTTAGGAAACACCGTCGACCCCCTGTACTGGCACGGCACCGGAGTCAACGGCGAATGCGCCGTGGTGAGCGAAGTCCCTTATAACGCCGCCTTTCCTTCGCCGTGGCCCGCGCAATACAAGGACCGGATTTACGTCTCCGACTATTGCGGGAACTTAATCCGGAGCATGCCTTTGAATCCTCCCGCCGTCCATACCGCGGACATGAACGTCGCCGCCAGCGGCATGCAGGTTTTCGGCAGCTCCACCACGACCAAGGTCGGCCTGTACCTCGGCCTCGACGGAGATCTGTACTATGCGGGGTTCGTGCTAGGGCAAAACTTGCACGCCTACAAAATCCACTACACGCCCACGGCCATCACCCCGGCCCCTCGCCTGAGCCTGTCCGGCCTTTTCCGTGTGGGGCTAAATTCGGAGATGAAGTTCGCCTTACAGGGCGAATTTTTGCCGCGGGATTTGGGCCAGGCCACCTTCACCGTAGCGGGTCCGGACGGCAGGATCCTTTTCCGGCAGACGCCCGCCGTCGATGGGAAGAATTTACGGATCGACGGATTCCGGCCCGGCCGGGCGGGCATCTTCCTGTGCCGATTGCATTGGACTTCCGGGGGCGAGGAACATTCGGTGCACGGGCTCATTACCGTGCTGCCTTAGAGTCGGGGCTTGACAGCGGGCAATACGGAGCAATGCACCTGGGTGGGGATGGGTTCCCCGGGAAGCAATCCGGCTTCGGAGAGCAGGGAGCGGTATTCCTTCGCGCTGTAAGCCCGTCCCTCGGTGACGGAGAACAGGGCTGCGGAGTATAAGGCCACCGGCAGCGGCCCATCCAAAGCGTCGTTGAGAAGCACGTCGTGAACCAACAGCCGCCCACCGGGGCGCAAGGCATCGGCGCAACGCCGCATCAGCCGCTGGCATTCCGGCCAATCCCAATCGTGGAGGATGTTGGAGAGCAGCACGGTATCGCAGGGCGGCAGGGGATCGGCGAACATGTCTCCGGCCATGCATTGCAAACGATCGGATACTCCGGCATCCGCGCCGAATTCCGCGGCGAGTTTCAGCACTTCGGGCCGGTCGAAGACGATGGCGCGCAATCCGAGATTCTTCTGCAGCAAGGCGATGGCGTACAACCCGGTTCCACCCCCCACATCCAGCAACACGCGCGCCTCCGGCAGGGGGTATTTCGTGGCCAATTCCGGAGCCACCACGCGCGCTCTTCCCGCCAAGGCCAAAGTGAGACGCCGCGCGGAAGCCTCCTCCTCCATGGCGGATTCGATGCCTTCCCGATATATGAAGGCCGCGCCTTTTCCCTTTTCCTGGGAACCCACGGGTTTATTGGAACGAAGCAGGGCGGCCATTTCCAATACGCCGGGTTTTTTCGCGGCCAAACCGAGATAATCCCGGATCGAATTGGGAGAAGATGCCGTGAGAAACTCGCGGGCCAAAGACGTCAAACCGAAAACCCCGTCGTGAAAATCGAGTACCCCCATGGCGCGCAAAGCCGTGGTCAAAACCTGGAAAGGGCGGTCTTCGATTCCCAGGAGGCGCCGCAACGCCTCGGGCGAAGCGTCCGTTCTTTCCAATTGCTCGAAAAGTTCCAGATGCGCGCTTGCGACCACCAACAGTTCCGTGCTGAAATTGCCGCGGTAAAGATCGAAAATGGG
>JBGPFT010000161.1:0-5483 GCA_041483475.1 Fibrobacteria bacterium
ATCGATGAGCAGGCCGAGCCGGGCGCATTCGGAAAGAATGCCGTCGGCGAAACGATCATGGGCCACGGGTTCCATGGTGCGCTGGCGCAAGGTCTGGGCGAAAACTTGGATGGAGGAAAGGGGGAGGCGCAATTCATGCGTAACCATGTTGACGAAATCGCGCTGCTGCTTCTTGAAGCGGTTTCCGCGCAGCAGGTTGGCGAAAAAAACGGACAGAACCACGATGAGCGTGGCCAGGAAGGTGATGCCTAGGATGAGTACGGTCCATCGACCCGTGGCAGGGACCCTGTGACCTACGCCGTGCACGGCCAGGTACAATTCCTTGATCGTGCGGTAATCGCTGATGATGTACACGTTCCAGAAAACGATGAGCGTGATGAGCATGGCGACGGCCAAGACGAAAACCGCGGTGTAAAGCGCCGAACGCATGCTCATGCCGGATAATCTAGCTCGGCGCATGGGTAGTATATTCCTGGAGAGCATGTTTCGGATCTTTGGAAAGCCTGCGCTGGCGGCCTGTGCCGTTTGCCTGTGGAGCTGCGATATTTTTTCGGCGCTTGATTTCGAGCCCAGGCCAGGGCGTTTGCGCCCCGATACCGACGCTTTTTCCGACGGTTCGCAAAGGACATTCACTTGGGCCGAGGGCGTCGATTCCCTCTGGCCCGATTCTCCTTCGGTGTCGCGTCGCGTTACCGTGCAGGATTTGGGCGACACCGTGCTCGTGGGACAGACGCTTCGCCGACTGAGCTTCACTGCCGACGACGGAGGCCCCCTGCCCGCCGCGGTGGTTTCCTCGCTGGCCTTCGATCCCGCGCGGATGTTTCCGGATACGGCCATACCCGATCCGGGCCCCACCCTCGGGTTTCCTGAATTTCCCCAAATAGGATGGCGCCGCGAGATCGTGGCCGGGGACTTACGCCTCGTACGCGAACTGCAAGGCGTGGATACCTTGGATCGCCCCGAGGGCCTGGTCGAAGCCTGGGTGTTCGCCGACAGCGCATATTGGGATCAGCAGGCCGTGGCCTCGGCTTCCTTGTGGTTGGGACGGCGCGGACTGCTGCGCCTCCACGCCGTTTGGGCGGATGCGGGTTCAGGAAGTTGGTGGCGGGAAATTACCGCTCGGTGACGGCGAAATCAGTCGGTGATTTGTATTTGTCGGGAGGTTTGTGCGGGGAGACCGTCGCTGCGGATGCGGAGTTGCAGGAAATACACGCCCCTTCCCAGGGAGCCATGCGCGTAAAAATGTTCGGTGAAGGAAAAGACGTGATGGCCGGCGCCCAGCCACCTTTGCGACAGGTTTCCCATCACGCGTCCCCGGACGTCGATAAGGCGGGCCTGTAGCCTTGATTGCGCCGGCAGATCCAGTTCCAGGATGAAACTTCGGCCCACCGGCAAAAGGCGCATGCCGAATCCGGGCAGGCCTTCGTTTTTGCCTTCCAAAAGCCCCGACTTTTGCAGCGCTTCCAAGGACCCGACTGCGATGAGCAAGGTATCCGATCCCGGAGCCGGAAAGAATCCTCCCATATCCGGCATGAGCCTGTGCTTGAGCCTGCGCGCGGGCGACAGCACAAAGCCTTGGAAATCCGCCGGCAGGGAAAGCGCGGAAAGGCGCAAGGGCTCGGGGGCTGCCAACGGGTCGGGGTTTTGCACCACGATTTTCCATAGCGACACCGAATCCCTCCTTATGGGCAGGTAGTCGGTTTGCAAGTTTTTGCCCTGCCGCAAGGAGGCGAAGGTGCGCATGGGCCCAAGGGCCGGCAGGGAAAATTCGTCCTCCACCCCAAGACCGGTTTTGGCGAAGGAGGCAAGGCCCAGTTCCAGGTCGCGTCGGCCATAGCGCAAGGTGAGGCCGAAGGCGTCGACCGAGGGGAAGGAGCCGCCGACGGCCTTGCCCAGCACGGGCGTTTGGGAAAGCGTCACTTTGGCGTTGTTCTTGTTGCTGTAGACGAAATACCCGCGCCAGGGTTCCAGGGAATCGGATTTCGCGTAGTTCTGCGAATCGCTGGACCAGGACCAGGGGGCCTTGATGCTGTCCTGGGGATAGCGGGAGGAGGTTCTGGGATGGGGCCAGTACAGGGTTTGCGGCCTGGGGTTGCCGATGAGGTTCCAGCCGCTGTCCAGATAGAGGCTCACGGTGTCGGCGGGCGCTTTCAAAGTCAGAGCGGGCAGAAGCAAAGAGGGGAAGGCGCGGGATGAGCGCATCCAATAGCCCTTGCCGGCATAGATAGCGTCGGTGAGGTTCTGGTCGATGTAACGGGAATCCACTCCCCGGAACTCCACCGTGGCGAAATCGGGCATGGTGCTGTTGGCGGAGGAAAGGGCGCCGAAGGTGGGTCGGATCACCGCCTCCAGGGGGAAGCTCACCAAATCCCAAGGGTAGGCGCGCACCTCTCCGATGTGGAAAACCGACGGGCTGCGCGCCTGGGACAGCTTCTGGCTCAGGTATCGCAGGCCCGTCGCCGGCAAGCGCGTCGTATTGCGGCGATCGTCGGCGGTTACGGAAAGCCCCAAGGGGCCGATGGCCGTGATCTGGTTTTTGAGGAGGAGGATCAAGGTATCGGGAGCGATGATGATTTTCTGGTTTATGTTGCGGGCAGGAGCGTCGGAGCGCTGCAGGCTGTAAAGGAGATTGGCCACATTGTCGTCGATGCGGATGTCGGCTTGGGTGGAATCCTGTCCGTCGAAGGACTCGCGCAGCAGAGTCAGGGTTGGGGGCAGGGTGTCATTGCCCAGGAAATAAGTGCCGCTATCCGTAAGCGAGACGGAATCGGCGCTGGAGACGTAATAGGTCTTTCCGTCCGCCCCGACGCGGTACAAGGAGCGCGTGTCCGAAGACGGCTTGGTAAAGTTCAGGGTGGGGAACTGCATTCCGATGGTGCCGGACGACAGAATCATTGCGAAAGGAATGTTTCCGAAGCCCGAAGCCCTCACCGTATCCGGGGGGGCGAGGATGATATGGGCTCTGGCGCTGGTTGTGCCCGGATGGTAGAAAGCGAATCCGCCTCCGGGTGCGAAATTCTGATTCTGAAGAAGGAGGGTATCCGCCCGCGGGGCGATGCTGTAGGTTTCCTGACGCACCGCGCTGATCATGTTCCCCGCCGCGGCGACAGCCTTAAGGAGGGTCGGCTGACTGAGGCGTATCGTGTCCGTATACAAAGTGGCGGTTTGCGGCAGGGGAGTGGAGCCGTCGAGGGTATAGTAGAGGCTGGCCCTTAGCGATTTGGATTTCAAGGTGACTTTCACGATGCCGAAATATTGCCCGCCCTTGGGCGTCGCCGCGGGCGTATCGGGGGAGAGGATATAGGTCTCGAGCAACACCGGGCTTGACAGGAAACCCGTCTTGGTCGAGATGGCCTGCAAAATTGCGGTGGTGTCGAAGCGAATGGGCTGCGAATACCGCGGCGAGGTCAGGTTGGGGATGTTCCCGTTGACGGTGTAGTGGATGGTGTCGGTGCTGTCCGAGGCCCGCAAGGTCACCAGCACCGAATCCTGGAAGAGCCTTCCCGCCGGGCTGGCCGAGGGCGGCGGCAATTGGCCGCCTTGCTTGGTGAAAAAACGGATGAGCGTGTCGCTGGGTATGGAACCGTCCAGGGCCACGGCCACCAAGGTGGCGCTCGCGGTATCCAATAATATGGAGCCCGCATAGAGACGCGCCTGGGGCGCCAGGGACAGGTTGGACAAAAGCGGGGTCGAACCGTTCAGGGTGTAATAGATGGGATGCGCCTGCCCGCTCGGCAAGGACAAGGTTACCCGCAGGGAATCGCGGAAGGTGGTGTCCCGGGAGGGCACGCTGGTCAAGGGTCCGGGAGCCTTGGTATAGGATTCCGACAGCATATCGCTGGTCGTCCAACCGGTGCGCATGGCCACGGCCTTGAGCAATTTGCTTTGCCGCAGCATGAGACCGCCGGTGGTGAAACTCACGCGCGAGGTCG
This sequence comes from Fibrobacteria bacterium, assembly GCA_041483475.1. Lineage (GTDB taxonomy): Bacteria > Fibrobacterota > Fibrobacteria > UBA11236 > UBA11236 > UBA11236. The sequence goes on from JBGPFT010000161.1 coordinate 3,933, forward strand.
AGGAAACCGGATCGGTGGAATCCAGCGTATACCAGATAGCGGCCGAATCGGTGGCGGTGGCCAGGGAAACCAGCAGCGAATCCCGGAAGCGTTGTCCCGGCGGCGCGGCCGAGGGCCTGGCGATTTTGGAGGGCGGCAGAACCAGGCTGTAAGTCATGATCAGGATGCCGCTGTTCAGCAACGGAGAAAGGATAGCCACCGCCTTCACCGTAGTCGTGGCATACAGGTTGAAGGGCGCCGTGTAACGCGTGGACGACGCGGTGGGCGTGCTGTTATCCAAGGTGTAATAGATATTGGCCCCGGAAGTGGCCGTAGCCAGGCTTACGGTGGCCGATCCGGTGAAGGTGCTTTCAGGCGGAGTGGCCACGGGCTTGGCGGCCTGATTCACCGGGGTGTAGTTGTAAACCGCGATCAGCACGTCGCTGGAATCCAGGCCGGTCTTGAAGCCCCGCGCCCTGAGGGTCAGGGTGGAGCCGATCGGAATCCCCGACCCGTATAGCGTTGAGGAAGAGTTCGGATCGCTGCCGTCCAAGGTATAGCGGATAGTGGCGGCCGAGGTGTCGGTGGTCAAGGTGACGGAAATGGGGGAAGAGAAGGAAGTTCCATGAGGCGGCGTGGCCTTGGGTTTGTCCACTTTGTAGCGGTTCACGGTGAGGATGGCCGGGGCGCTGGTATCGACACCGGCTATGTTGGAAACCAGCACGCGATATTGCCCGGAATTCGAGACCTGCGGGGCGGAGATGGAATACGAAGCGGCGATGGCTCCGGAAACATTGCTCCAGGAGCCTCCGCTTTGGAGGTATTGCCACTGGTAGGCAAAGGGCGATGTTCCCGAAGCCTGCACGGTGAAGGAAACCGGTTGCCCCACCGTCACCGTCTGCGAGGCGGGCGGAGACGTGGTACTCGGCCGCGTCGGCAACGGGTCCACCCGCAGGCGGCAGACCCGGCTGGTATCCGGCGGCAGTACGGAGTTGGTCACGATGACGCGATAGGAACCCGCGTTGCTCAAGGCCACCGAGTCGAACAGGAAGGTGTTGGAATTGCCGCCCACATTGATGGGGCTTGGTCCATCCACCCGCTGCCATTGGAAGGAGGGACTGGGATTCGCCGAGACCTGCACCGTGAAGGTCACGCGTTGCTTTTCCGTCGCCGCCAGCGAATCGGGCAATTCCAAAGTGATGAGGGGGGAGAATTGCACGGTGAGCAAAGCGGTATTGCTGGTCACCGAACCCAAGGCATTCGTCGCCACGCATTGGAATTGGGCCCCGTTGTCCCCCCCGGCGGTTTGGCTCAGGGAGTAGGAGGCCGAGGTCGCACCTGAAATGTTGACGCCGTTTCGCTGCCATTGATAGGTCGGGGTGGGATTTCCGCTCGCGGCTGCCGAGAATGACGCGGCCGCGGGAGCCGTTGCGCTTTGGGCCAAGGGCTGAGTGGTAAAAGCCGGGGGGTATTGAACCGTCAGCGCGGCGGCATTGCTGGTCGCCGTTCCCGCCGAGTTGGTGGCCAAGACGCGGAATTGGGCACCGTTATCCACAACGGTGACGGGGCTCA
>JBGPFT010000162.1:0-5474 GCA_041483475.1 Fibrobacteria bacterium
AGGAACAACGCACGAAATGACGGCCGGAAATGGCCACGTTCTCGGAAAGGAATTCCCGGCCCTGGACGATTTCCAGGCCGGGTTCGGGAAGCAGCGAACCGTCGGGAGCTTCAGGCATGTTGGAAATGGTAGAATTTAGCGTTTGGAGGGTTTATGAAAACTGGATTTCTCATTCTCATCGCCCTGTTTTGTCTCACGCTGAAAATCCATGCGCAGGAGGTATGGAATTGGAAAAACCCGCAGCCGACGGGAAACAATTTGAATTCGGGTTTCTGCACCAGCCTCGACACCTGCTATGTGGCGGGGGATTACGGCACCATTCTCAAAACCATGGATGGCGGGAACTCCGGAATCAGCCCCCCCAGCGGCACTACTCAGGCTCTGTACTCCATCTATTTTCCCACCGTCGACACCGGGTATGCCGTGGGACAGGGCGGAACCATCATCAAATCCACCGACGCCGGGCTCAATTGGTCTTCGCAAAACAGCGGCACGGGGCAGGATCTGTTCTCCGTCTGTTTCACGGATGCCAATACCGGCTTTGCCGTGGGAGTCGCCGGCACCTACCTCAAAACCGTCAATGGCGGAACTAACTGGACTCCGCAAAGCGTCTCCGCGCAAACCATGCTGTTCGTCCGGTTTTTGGACGCCAATACCGGGACCATCGTAGGGGCCAACGGCACCATTCTTAAAACCGTCACCGGCGGCGCCAATTGGACACCGCAAACCAGCGGCACATCCTGGGATTTGACCTCGGTTTATTTCGTGGATGCCGGCACCGGGTATGCCGTGGGCGGAAAATACCCCGTCACCGACAGCGGCGTCATTTTGAAAACCACCGATAGCGGTGCCACCTGGTCGACGCAACTCAGCGGCACGATCCGAACTTTATATTCGGTTTTTTTCACCGATGCCAACAACGGCATGGCCGTGGGAGTGGGAGGCATGATCCTCAGGACCACAAATGGCGGATCCAATTGGAATCCGGTGGCCAGCGGTACCACCCAGGATTTGGGCTTCGTCGGTTTCCCCACGGCCGGTCGCGGCTATATCACGGGACTCGGAGGCACAATTCTCAGAACCATGGATGGCGGGGCCAATTGGACCATGCAAACCCCACAAACGGTGACGACGGATTCCTTGATCTCGGTTTTCTTTCCGAACCCCAGCACCGGCTGGGCCGTGGGCACCAACGGAACCATCGTCGTCACCTATGACGGCAACAATTGGAGCCCGCAAACCAGCGGAACATCGCAGGCACTGCTCGCCGTCCAATTTCTGGACGCCGACACGGGATACGCGGTGGGGTACGGCGGGACCATCCTGAAAACCACCAATGGCGGATTTAATTGGAACCCGCTGACCAGCGGCAGAACGGTGCGTTTATCCGGGTTGCACTTCGTGGATTACCGCATCGGGTATGTCACGGGAGACTCCGGCCTCATCCTTAAAACCACGGATGGCGGGGCCAACTGGTCGCCCCAAAACAGCGGTACCATCCAGTTCTTGCGGGGCGATTACTTCACCGACGCCAATACCGGCTGGGTGGTGGGGAATAACGGCACCATCCTCGCAACCACGAACGGCGGCGCCAACTGGTCGCCCCAAGGCTGCTGCATGGCGCCAAAATTGCTCTCCGTCCAGTTCACCGACGCCAATACCGGCTACGTGGTGGGGGAAAGCGGCACCATCCTCAAGACCATCGACGGCGGAACCAATTGGTTGGCCCAAATCAGCGGCACGAATCAGTCCTTGCGCCATGCCCATTTCCTCGACGCCAATACCGGCTATGCCGCGGGCCTTGGGGGAACCATTATTAAAACCGTCAACGGCGGAGCCAACTGGGTAGCGCAAAACAGCGGAACGACAATGGACCTTTTTTCGGTTTATTTTCCCGACCTCAATTTCGGATTTGCCGTTGGGGCCAACGGCACCATTTTGAATGATTGGATCGCCCCGGTGAAAATCGCGGGAAGAAAAAACGCGCGGCCGCGTTTCGGGCTTGCGGCCGGCGGGGACGGGTCGTATCGCTTGGCCCGGCGAACGCGAGTGGTGATCCGGTTATTGGATGCGCGCGGCCGATCCATCCTCAAGGTTTTCGATGGAGTCCAGGAAGCCGGGCTTCATCGGGTAACTTTGCCCGGGCGAAAACCGGGGCCCGCCATCCTGGATTTCCGCGCCGACGGTATCCATCAGGCGGTGATGCTGCAGAGGTAGCGGGGAGATCAGGGAAATTTCCCGCCTCGCACCGCGTCGACATAATCCCGGACACCGCGCAAAGCTTGGTCCCGCAAGGCGGCGACGCGTTTGGCGAAGGGCGGGGATTTTTCCGACAATCCGAGCAAATCGTGTAAGACCTGGACCTGACCGTTCACATTCCGGCCCGAGCCGATGCCGATGGTGGGAACGGAAACCGCCTGGGTAATCTCTCCGGCGGTTTCGGGAGCGATGTTCTCCAACACCATGGCGAAAACACCGGCCTCCTGAATATCGTGTGCTTCCCGCAACAGGCGAATCCGACTTTCATCCGATTTTCCGACGGGCTTGAACGAGGTCGCGGTTTGCGGCAACACCCCGAGATGGCCCATTACGGAAATCCCCGCCTGGATCAAGGAGCGGATCACTTCGAGCTTGGGGCCTTCGAGTTTTATGGAGAATGCGCCCAAAGATTTGAAACGGATCGCATTTTTCACCGCCAACTCGGGCGAGGTATCCGATCCGAAAGGCATGTCGGCCGTGATATGCGTGTTGGGCGCACCCCGCGCCACCGCGGCGACGAACAGGGACATTTCCTCCATGCCCACGCCGCGCGTGCTTTCGAGGCCCAGCACCACGTTGGCCAGGGAATCACCCACCAAAATGAGATCGACACCGGCGGCTGCGAGAATGCGGGCAAAAGGATGGTCATAGGCCGTGGCCATGACCAGGGGCGGCGATTTGCGGCGGGAAATTTCCCGGGCCGTGAGCATGGTCCTCTATCCCCCGCCTTCGCGCAGGAAATCCTGAAGGCGCAAGGGCCGCTTGGATACCCTCTCCATGGCGAAACCAGATAACAAATCCGAGGCGGAGACGACTTTTTCCGGATCCGCCCCCAAGTAGCGCGCGAAAAAACGGTATAACGGGGCGGGATTTGAAAACCGCTCTCGCAAGGATCGCAGGGATTCCGCGTTTTCCGATTTCGACAGTTTTTTCCCCGCGTCATCCAGCACCAAATCGTGATGCCAGAACCTCGCCTGGGAAAACCCCTCGCAGCCCAAAGCCGAGGATAACGAAAGTTGGGCGCCGGTGGAGGGCATGAGGTCGAGGCCGCGCACCACGAAATTGATCCCCATGTCCTCGTCGTCAACCACCGATGCCAGCTGATAACTGGGATCCCCGTTTTTTTGCCGAACCCCGAAATCCCCCATGTCCCGATCCGGACGCAGTGCAAATGCCCCGCCGGACTCGTCACGGACCCGCACCGTACCGTCGGGAATGCGGTAACGGAGAGTCGTGGATCCGAATTCCAAACCCCGATCGCGGCAGATGCCGGGATATACCCCGGAATCGCCCACAGCGCGACGAATCTTTTCTCGACTGCATTCACAAGCGTAAACTGATTTCTTCTCTGCCAAAACCTCCAAAGCTTTCTGATAACGGTGTATGCGGTGGCGTTGAGAATGGGCGGCCTTGAATTCCGCGGCATTCCGCGGACCCGAATCGTAATCCAGTCCCAGCCAAAGCAGCGAGGCGAAAATATCCTCTAGGTACTCGTCCCGGAAGCGATCCGCGTCGAGATCGTCGATGCGCAAATGAATGGACCCGCCTTGGCTTCGGGCCGCCAGCCAAGTCAGCACGAAGGACCAAGCGTTTCCCAAATGCAGGTAGCCGCTGGGCGTGGGGGCGAAACGGGTGCGGAGTCGATATCCCATCAATCCCCGATCAGCGCGTGCCATACTGGAAGAGATTTGAGGGTCTTCTCTCCCCCGGTATGACGCCCCAGATAATGCAGCAGAAAATTTTCGGCGCGCAGGCTTTCCGTGCGCCCCAAATGCGGCGCTTCCCCTTCCGCCTGCAAGCCGTCCAGCCAGCGCACCGTGGCCTCGCGCAGCAATTGCGCCCCGGATCCGGATCCCTCGCGATGGCGCCCGCAGGCCGGACCCCCCTGATCCGGGTAAAAATGCACGGCGGAATCCGAAATCGGGGCGCCGCAACGGAAGCAAGCCCGGAATTGCGGCTGGAATCCGGACAGATGGCAAAAGCGCAGGAGAAAGGCACAAAGCCGGGCCTGCAAAACCTCGTAACCGGAAAGGGATTCCAAATCCGCTTCCGCCTCCAGCAACAGATCGTGAAACTCGGCCGCGTCGCTTTCCCCGGGCGGATAGCGGAGGATGATTTCCCCGAAAACCTGGGCCAGGGCCTGCTTGGCCGGATCGCGCCGCAACTCCGGGAAATCGCGCAAGAGGCTCACCTCGCTCAATAGGCGCAGTTCGGAACGCGAAAATTCCGGAAACAGCAGTTGCAGGTGCAGCACCGGTTCCAACAAACCGCGCAACCGCGAACCCGGACGCTTGGCGCCCTTGGCCATCAGGGATATCAGGCCATGGCTCCGGGTAAAAGCCTTGAGGATGAAGCTGGATTCGGAAAAGGAGATTTTCCGCAACAGAAAACCCGTGTCCTTGGCAAGCAACATGTCGGCTTCAGAACCGGTAGCGGATAGACCATTCCGCCGAGGAACCCGGTTCCAGCACGGTGTGGAAATACGGCTCAGGGGAAATCGTCGCGGCATTTCCCCAAATCGGCAGCCAAGCCACGGGAAAATTGCAAGCTATTTCCACGGTTCCCATCATGGGATGCTTTTGTTCGATGCGCAATGGATAGCCGAAACACAATTGCAGGGGTTGATAGCAGCCCGCATTCCAGTCATGTCCGTCGTTACGGCGAATGAGTCCGTCGGCGCCCATGGAAAAGCCCGGATTGGGCGGCACGGAACATTCCAGGGAAAAGCGGCATATCGCCGAAGCCCAGGGGAAAAAAGGATGCGCGAACCAGCGCAAGGGAAAGGTGGCCTCGCCGGTATTCCAGACCGATGTATGGGATTCTACTGCGCGCTCCTTCACCGAAACGCGGCGTTCCAAGTCCACAGCGCATCTCCCGAAGGTTTGTCGGGCTTGCATTACCACCTTGGACGGTTCCGCCTTCACATGCCAGTTCGCGAATTCAACCACGGTAGGATTGTCCCGCACATGAAAAGGTTTCACCGGGCTGTCGCGCCCCACACGGCCCACTCCGAGCACGCACACTTCGCCTCCCACCTTGGCTTCATTCGCCCCCAAGGCGATTTCAAAAACCTCCGGCGCGCCCTGCCCATCGTACGGAGTGGTTTCGCCCGGGTAAAACGGGCCGGAAAGCAGCGGCCCCAGCTCGTCGTCTTGCACTTGCCAGATATATCCCCCGACGCAATAGCGGCTGCCGAGTTTGGCGCGATCGGCGGC
>JBGPFT010000163.1:0-5473 GCA_041483475.1 Fibrobacteria bacterium
CCAGTTGCGCGGGTTGTACGCGGAGTTGAATGGGTTGCTGAAACCTTGAGCGGGATTTCGTTTTAAATCAAATTCTCCGTCGCCGCGTCGAAGAACGCGATCCGGGCGGGATCGAATCCGAAGCCCATGGTTTCCCCGACCCCTGCGTTTTCCGGGGCTTCGGGCAGTCTGGCCGCGAAGGAAATTCCGCCATGATGCAGGTATAGGCAGATCTGGCCGGCCTGCCTTTCCACGGCGGTGATTTCCCCGACCAGTCCGCCGCGGGTGGATGGGTTCTCCGCGACCAAGTGCTCTGGCCTTATTCCGGCGATAACTTCGGCCCGATTTCCCAGGCGCGATGCCGCTTCGGGGGAAAGGGAGAATTCGAGCGCGGCGGATCGGAAATGGACCTGACCCCCGACGGTCTCGGGGCGTCCCGGAAAGAGATTCATCCCCGGAGCGCCGATGAAGGCGGCGACAAAGGTGTTGGCCGGATGCCGTACCAATTCCTCCGGCGTCGCGATTTGCTGGATTCGTCCGCGATTCAGCACGACCACCCGATCGCCCAAGGTCAGGGCTTCGCTTTGATCATGGGTGACGAACAGCATGGGGGTGTTCAGGCGCCGATGCAGGCGTTGGATTTCCACCCGCAATTGCAGGCGCGTCTGGGCATCGAGGCTGGAAAGCGGTTCGTCGAAAAGGAAAATCCCGGGCCGCCGCAGGATGGCCCGTCCCAGCGCCGTCCGTTGGCGCTCCCCGCCGCTGACGGCATCGGGATGGCGTCCCAGCAATGATTCGATTCCGAGCAGCCGGGCGATTTCCAACACCTTGGTTTCGCGATTTTGCCGGGTTTCCCCCCGCAACTTGAGCCCGAAGCCCAGATTTTCCGCCAAAGTGAGATGAGGCAGAAGGGTATAACTCTGGAATACGATGGCGACGTCGCGATCCTTCGGCGGCAATCCGTTCAGGACGCGCTCGCCCAAGCGGATGGTTCCGAAGCTTTCTTCCTCCAATCCGGCGATAAGCCGGAGCAAGGTCGACTTTCCGCAGCCGGAGGGGCCGACGACGGCCACCAACTCGCCGTCGCCGACTTCCAGCGAGAATCCCTCCAAGGCCCGGACGTCGCCGGGGAAGGTTTTTCCGAGATCGGTCAAAGTCAACCTTTCCATTTCAAGCCTCGGTGAGACGGCCCAGGGCCGAGCGGAGATGGCGATGGGCCAGGGCGAAGAACAGCGCCGTGGGGATCAAGGTCAGCGAGCAACCCGCCATGATCAGCCCATAAGGCACCCGTTGTTCCCCGGCCCCCAGGCCGGCCAAGGCTATGGGCACGGTGAGATGGGAGGGAGTGGATAGCATGACGAGCGGGAGCAAGTGCTCCTGCCAGGCGAGCACGAACTGGATGAGGGCGAAGGCGATGAGGGCCGGCCGGATCAGGGGCAAGGCGGAGAAAAAAACGCGGATTTCCCCGGCCCCTTCGCAGCGCGCCATGTCGAGCAGGGAATCGGGAAGGCGTCGGAATATCGCCGTGAAATAAAGGGTGCCGATGCCGCTGGCCGCCCCCGGCAGGATCACGGCCCAGGGCGTGTCGAGCAGCGACAGCGAATGCATCCAGGAAAAGAGGGGAAGGAGAATGACCTGGCGTGGAATCAGCACGGTGAGCAAGGCCAGGGCGAACAGCGTTCTTTTGAACGAAAACGCGAATTTCGCGAACACATAGCCGGCTCCGCAGGCGAAGGCCGCGGCCAAAACGGTTTCCGCGGAGGCGATGAACAGGGAATTCAGGAATTGGCGCGGATAGGGAATCCATTCGCCGGAGAAGAGGGAGCGATAATGGCGGGGATCGAAATGGTCGGGGAGCATGGGGAAGGTCCGGAAAATATCGGCGTCGGATTTGAAACCGGCGAAAAACATCCAGGCGAAGGGAAAGGCGAATACGAGACCTATCGCCGACAAGACCGCGGAGGAGAGTATGGGAAGGGCTTTGCGCATCGGAGGGGGTCGCTCAGGCCGGAAGGGAAGGGGATCGACGCCGTCCTTGGGACAGGATGAACCCTAGGGCAAGCATGAGAATGGGCATCAGTGCGAAGGCCATGGCCGAAGCCGATCCGAAGTTCCCCAAGGTGAAGGCGGTAAAATAGGCATAAGAAATCGGCAAAAGTCCCGCGTCCAAAACGCCGCCAGAGCCACCCAAAAGGACATAGGCGCCTTCGAAGAGAACGAAGGTGTCGAGGAAAAGAAACGCCGCCACGAAGGCCGTGATGGGCCGCAAAAGCGGCAGGGACACGTGGCGGAAGGTTTGCCATCCGGTGGCTCCCTCGACCTTGGCGGCATCGAAATAGGCGCGGGGAATGCCTTCCAGCGCGGCTAGGAAGATCAAGGTGATGAAGCCGGTCCAGCGCCACAGCGCGAGCAGGGCCAGGCTGGGCTTGATGAAACGCGGATCGCGGATCCAATCGATGCCGGACAGGCCGAAGGGCCGGAACAACAAATGGTTGAGCAGGCCGTGGGGGCCATTAAACACGAGCACGTAAAGCAGGGCCAGCACCAGGGGCGGGGTCAGTCCCGGCAACATGAGACAGAACTGGATGGGCCCGCGCAGGAAGCGACCGCCGTAGGCAGAGCGCAAAAAATGGGCCAGCAGCAAGGCCAGGGGCGGAACCAGGATGAGTACCAGGCCGCAATAAGTGAAGGCGTTGCGCAGCGCATGCCAGAAGCGGCTGTCCGTCGACAAGACGCGGTAATGCTCAAAGCCCACGAAGGACGAAGGGCCGAAAAGATCGTCGCTTTCCCCACTAAGACGGAAGCCCCGGGCGAGGGGCATGATCCAGAAAGCGAACAGCGCCGTGAAAAAAGGCGCGAGGAGGAGAAAGGGGACGGGGCGGGACGGGGGTTTTATGGTTTTTTCCCCGCGGCCATCTTGGCCATGGTTTCCTGGATTTGGCGCATCGCGTCTTCGGGCGTGTACACATTCCGGAGCACGGCGGTGAAATAATTTTCCCGCAGGAAGTTCGCGATCGCGGCATGCGCCGGTGATTGCACGGTGAAGGGCAGGTTGGGAGCGATGTCCATGAACAATTGGCCTAGGACCTGGTCGCCGAAGAATGGGTCTTTGCGTGAGAAGCGCAAATCCGCCCACGCCGGCTTGTAGGCGGTGAAGCAATTTCCCTGAAGGAAGCGCTCCACGTTGGCATCCACATCGGACATCACCCACTCCACGAATTTCCAGCTCGGTTCGATCCGCATGCTCTTCTTGAATATCACCAGGCCCTGCCCGGAAAAACTAGAGGTGTTCCTGCGTCCGCGCGACAGCGAATCCGTCCAAACCGGCAGGGGCATGGCCCGCCATTTCCCCTTATGGCCCGGGTCGAAATTCTGGATCATGTCCAGGCCGAACCAATCCGGCCCGATCAAGGTGAGGATGCCGTTGGTGGTCACGTAGGCGTTGTAGAAGGCTGGTTCGAAAATGCTGCCCCGATCGGGGAGGACGCCGATGGTGTCCCGGGACCAGCCGGCGATGCGCTTCCAGGTTTCAATAATGCGCGCCGAGTCAGCGAAAAGCTTTCCGTCGGAGCTGAACAGATCAAAGCCGCGCTGGCGCAACAGGATTTCCAGGTAAGACCAATCCAGGGCGATGAGCTTGCGCGCTCCCGAACCGACCCGACGGCCCACGGCCTCGAATTTGTCCCAAGTGTCGATGTCGTTGGGGGTGATCTTCAATTCCTTGAAGATGTCGTCGCGGTACCACAGCACCACGCCGCTGGTGCTTTGCGGAACTCCATAGACGCGGTCCTTCCAGGTGAACAGGCCCATGCGCTGGGGCAGTATGCCGGTTCCCAGCGGGCTTTTTTGCAGGCGATCGGTGAGATCCACGAAGGGGACATTGCCTTTGAGGTAGAGGCTGAAGAAAATTTCGTCCAATTGCACGATGTCCGGAACTTCGATGCCGGATTTGATGGCCAAGGAAAGCTTGGTCGGCATGTCCATGAATCCGAACGATTTGATCTCGGCGTTGAAGGCCGGATCCACCTTTTGTCGGTAGACCTCGGCCATGTTCTGATAGTATTTAAGGTCTGCCTGGGAACTGACCCAGATCTGGACGGGCCCGGAGGGGACGCCGGCGAAGGCGAAAACCCCAGGCAATAACAAGAAAAGGAATGCGGTGCGGATGTTCATAGTACTCCGTAATATAGGATTTACCCTCACCCCCGACCCCTCTCCCACAGTAGTGAGAGAGGGGAAAGAAAGAATTAGAATCTCAATGCCACCGGTTCCGTGGGGGTGTTTCCCAACCAGCAATAGCCTCCAAGCCGAAAGGCTTCCGATCCCAACCCAGGTGCCTGGCTATCGTCGGCGGAAAGCAATACGCGTACTTCGAAAAACAGGGGGTCGCGCAGGAAGGCATCGATCAAATCGCGAACGCGTTTCCACAGGGGACGGGTTTGGCCCCGTATCTCGCCCCAGAGGCTTTCCTGCATGTCCAGGAACGCTGTTTTTTCCACCGGCCCCACGTCCACTCCGAAACTGGAAATTCTGTCCTCCATGCGTTCCCCCAAACGCGCTCCCACGCCCAGGCCCACGGCAGAAGCCTCCGCTTGACCCAGCCGGGTGGGGGTGGGAATGTCGAACCAGGCGACCGAGAAAGGGCGCACGCGCGCCCGGGGAAAGCTGAAATAACCGCGCAGCAATTGTTCCAACCCTTTGGCGCTGCGAATGCGGGCGCTGAGGAATCGGGCAAAGGGGATACGGCCCAGGTCGGGACTGGGGCTACGGGGCCATTGTCCCGTCATCGTCATGAGGCGCAAGGTGGTGGGGTCGGTGCCGGACGGCTCGAAATGCGAGGTATGCCGGTATTTTTTCCAGGCCCTGTAGAAGAGGGAATGGAGGCGGTGGCCGAATATGTCGAGGAATTTCTTGAGTTCGAAATATTCGACCTTGCGCAAGGTCACGGGGTCGACGAAATACGAGGGCAGCGGGCTGGATACGCCGTAAAGACCCATGAAGGTGACAAGCAGACGCGCAGGAATTTTTCTCTCGCGCACCAAAGCGGACAGGTCGAGGTCGCCGGAGGCGCGTTCCGGCTCGAATTCCTTGCCCTGGGCCTTTTCCAGGTCCGCGCGCTGGTCGCGGAAACGCTTGGGCGGCAGCAAGGCGGCCAAGTCCCCGGCGGGAAAGGCGAGGGAGTTTAAGGTTTCGATCCGGAAGGCTTCGCGGGCGAGTTCCCCGCCCATACCGGGACGGGCGGCGTCCGGAAAAAGGCTTTCCAGAATGCGCATGGCCTGGAAAAAATTGAAGTCCGGCGCCTGCTCTTGCAGGCGGTGCATTATAGGGGCGGGCATCGGCCGTCGCGGGGCTGCAGGGTCAGTTCATGACCCGAGGGAAGCTGGATTATACGCAGGGAAACCCGGTGGTTGATCGAAGCGTATTGGGAAAGGAATTCCAACAGGACGCGACCGAACAATGCGAGTTCACCCGGTTCGGCGAAGGCCTCGTCGCG
>JBGPFT010000164.1:0-5473 GCA_041483475.1 Fibrobacteria bacterium
ATGGACTTCGACCTGGCCCAGGTGCGCAAAGAAATAAAGGACCAGGGAATCGCCCTCAGCACGGTCAGCATCAGCGCCGTATCCGCCAGATTCGACGATTCCACCCGGGCCTTCGTGGTCGGCAACCAGGGTCTGAGATTCGTACTCAACCTGTTTGTTAAAAACCCAAATGACTCAGTGCCCCGGAAATTGGCCTTGCAAACATCAACGGATCCGACGAAATACCTGGCCCTGGATTCCGCCCATGTGGTGATGAAACAGGACGAGCAGCTTTTCGCCGGAGTCGCGGGGTTCACCCAACTTACCTCGGCGGTTCATGACACCACCCTGTCCACCATACGGGTGATCGCATTGCTTTCGTTGAAGGATCCTTTGCGCCGCACGGGCCCACTAACGGTGAATTTCATCGTCACCGTGATGGGGAAAAAGGATATTTAAGGCGCGCACTGGCTCAGCCAAAATAAAAGCCGCCCAAATGGCGGCTTTTTTATTGCCTAGCTTTTCGCCGCGCGAAATCGGTTTTGCGCCCATCCATCCTGTAACCGCTTATGACTCCCTTTGGGAAAACCCCGTCGAAACGGACTTTGGCATGGCGACCCGGCATGATGGCCGCGGCGGGACGCACGACCAGGGAATCCACGAATTGCGAGAGTATCATCGCGGGGCCGCAGGGGATGGAGTCGTAAACGCAGGCGGGCTGCTCCACCGCGTACACCGCAAATTCAATCCCGGCGGGAAGGCCCGAAATGGGAAAGGAAGGGCCGGAGGGATGCAGATCCACGAGGCAATTGCGCATGGGGTAATATTCGGGAGTGAAGGTGACGAAAATTGCTCCGGACCTGGTCACGGAATAGGAGAGGTGGGAAAAGCCGACGAAGCAATTCCCGTAAGCATAGTTCGGAAGATCCAAGGTGAAAGGCGTATTCGCGTCCACCGTATCCGGTCGCATGCTCCAGGAAATATCGTCGGCCACGGCCAGCAAGCCCACGTAAACCGGCGGGGCCGGTATCCCACATGTGGGGCCGCAGGGAGGGGAATAAATGTTTTCGTAAACTTCGTAGTATCCCGGGGCCAGCGGCGAAATGGAAAAAGAGGGCCCATAATCCATCATCACCAGCGGACAAATGACGATGCCCGTGTCGAGGCTGTCCCGATAGGTCAGGGTAATGCGGTTGCCGGAAATGTCCACCGAGAGAGAATCGAATCTGTCGGCGCAGCCAAAGGCGTTATTCAAAAGGCGCATGGTGAAAGGAGCCGTGAATCCTGGTCCCGGACTCGACTGGACGCGGGTGGGTTCGAACCAGGAGGCGGAGGAACTGACCGGAGTTGTTATCGCGACAATCCACAATCCGGTGGAAACGAGAAAAGCAGGAAAAATCGCAGTACGCATGTACCAATCTTATATCCAGTTTTAATTTTTCGCAGTCATTTCCGCTCTTAGTAAGTTTGAAACTCGTTTTTCGAGGAATTTGCATGGCCGAGAAGTTCGTCTACTACATGCACCGCATGTCCAAGGTGTATCCACCCGCCAAAAAGGTGCTGGATAACGTCTCCCTCTCCTTCTATTACGGGGCCAAGATCGGCGTCATCGGCTACAACGGATCGGGAAAATCGACCCTCATGCGCATCATGGCCGGGATTGATAAGGAGTTCGACGGCGAAGCCTGGATCGAATCGGGACGCACCTGCGGCTATCTCTCCCAGGAGCCGCAACTCGATCCCAAGCTCGACGTGAAAGGCAATGTGGAATTGGCGGTGCAAAGCACCAAAAAACTGCTCGACGAGTTCACCGCCATCTCCAACAAGTTCTCAGAGCCCATGGACGACGACACCATGAACAAGCTGTTGGAGAAGCAGGCGAAGCTTCAGGATCAAATCGACGCCTGCGACGGCTGGGAATTGGATCGCCATCTCGAAATCGCCATGGACGCGTTGCGCCTGCCTCCCGCCGATGCGAGCATCGACAAACTTTCCGGCGGCGAAAAACGCCGGGTGGCCCTATGCCGTCTGCTTTTGGAAAAACCCGATCTGCTGTTGCTCGACGAGCCCACCAACCATCTCGACGCCGAAAGCGTGGCCTGGCTGGAGCGGCATCTCAAGGAATACAAAGGCTCGGTGATCCTGGTGACCCATGACCGTTATTTCCTCGACACCGTGGTGGGATGGATACTCGAGTTGGATCGCGGACGCGGCATTCCCTACGAGGGTAATTACAGCGCCTGGCTGGAACAGAAATCGCAGCGCCTGGCCCAGGAGGAAAAAGAGGAAGGTCGCCGCCAACGCCAGCTCAAGGCGGAGCTGGAATGGGTGCGCAGCAATCCGGGCGCACGCCGCACCAAGAGCAAGGCCCGCCTTTCGGCTTACGACAAACTGCGCGAGGAAAGCGGCACCGAAAAACTGGGATCGGCTTCCATCGTCATTCCTCATGGACCGCGCCTCGGAGATCTCGTCATTGAGGCCAAAGGTCTGAGCAAAGGCTACGGAGATCGGTTGCTATTCGAAAACCTTGAGTTCAACCTCCCACGCGCGGGCATTGTGGGAGTGATAGGCCCCAACGGAGCGGGAAAAACCACCTTGTTCCGGCTCATCACCGGCCAGGAAAAACCGGATGCGGGCTCCCTCAAGGTGGGCGACACCGTCCTACTTTCCTACGTGGATCAAAGCCGCGACAGCTTGAACGGCGCCAACACGGTGTTCCAGGAAATCTCAGGCGACAAGGACTTGATCAAGCTCGGGAACGCCGAAGTGAACGCGCGCGCCTACGTCGGCAAGTTCAATTTCTCCGGCACCGATCAGCAGAAAAAAGTGAAGGATCTCTCCGGCGGCGAGCGCAATCGCGTCCACCTCGCCCAGCTGCTGCAAACCGGCGGAAACCTGCTGCTGCTGGACGAGCCCACCAACGATCTCGACGTGGACACCTTGCAGAATCTCGAGCAGGCCATCTTGTCCTTTTCCGGCTGCGTGGTGGTCATTTCGCATGATCGCTGGTTCCTGGATCGCATCGCCACCCACATGCTGGCTTTCGAAGGCGACAGCGAGACGGTTTGGTTCGAGGGAAATTATCAGGCCTACGAAGAGAACCGGAAAAAGCGCCTCGGACTCGGCGCCGACACGCCCCATCGCCTCAAGTACAAACCGCTGACGCGGAAATAAATTCCGCTCAGCTTCCCGTTTCCTGCTCGGCCACGCCGAGGGGGAAGAAGCGCGCCTGTTCGGGGTTCTCGGAATAGCGCCGGCGGAATTCCTTGGGGGTCATACCCTTGTACTTCACGAATTGCTTGGTGAAGAAGCTGTGATCGTGAAAGCCCGTGTCCATGGCGATGTCCGAGATGGATTTTCCGGTGCTCACCAAAAGGCGGCAGGCCGCGTTGAGGCGCACCATGATGAGATAGCGGCTGGGAGCCACCTGGAATTCCTTCTTGAAACGCCGCGTGAAGCGGGGCAAACTGAGTCCGGCGATCTTGGCCAAATCCGGGGTATGGATGGGATCGGCGTAACCTCGCAACATATGCCGGATCACCGGCTCCAAAGTGCGATAGGGTTGCAGGGCCGAATTGGCGCGGCGCAAATCCCGGGTGATGCCGAGCAATCCGGCGATGGCCCCGCTTTGGCCGAACAAAGGAACCTTGGTGGTGTGATACCATTCTACCAGGCCATCGGCGGTGGGGATGATTTCCAACTTGTTGATTTGCAGCGTTCCGGTTTTCAAGACCGTGGCGTCGTCCCGGCGATAGGCTTCGGCCTGGCCGCGGGCGAAGAAGTCATAGTCGGTTTTGCCGATCAGGCCTTCCTCGGAGCCGCAGCCCATCTTTTCCCAGAAGTTCCGGTTGGACATCGTGAACCGGCTCTGGAAATCCTTGACGAAGAAAAAGACGTCGGGGAAATGATCGAAAATCCTGGAAAGGATTTCATTCTCCCGCAGATCCGCGCAGAAAAGCCGCGTGAGGTTCGTTCCCGTGCTCATATTGATGCGACGGCTGTAACCGCGAAAATTCCCGTCAGAAATTCAACCGCCACATCAGGTCGAGATCGTGGGTGAGATCCTTGTCGGCGGTAATTTCCGTGATGGGATGGAGAATGGAATAGTCGAGTAGCAGGGAAATCTTCGGGGTGAAGAAATAGTTCACACCGGCGGTGTACCGGAACTTACCATGGTTGGCGTCCCTGGGTATTTTCTTGTTGCCCCAATGCATGGTTGGATCCAGCCCCTCCATCTTGAGCAAAGCTTCGCTGGCCCGGCCCCCTGCATAATCGTGCCGCCACAAGGCCATACCGTAGAAAGCCAGGAATTGCTTGCTGTCTCCCGTGATGTTGGAGTCGCGGCCTTGATGGTTGGCCCCCCAGGCCATTTCACCCTGGAAGCGCCAGCCCATGCGCTCAAACGCCAGACTGGCCTCATAAGCCGCATTGGCCCCGAAATCCAGATTTCCAGGACCGGTCAACTTTTCAGCGGTTTTGGTGGAAAAGGCCAATTCCGCCTCCAATCCGTCAATGCTTTTCGCCGCCACGCGCCCGGCGAAATCCTTGGCCCTGAAACCTTCGTCCTCCGCCACGTATTGCGCGCCGGAATACGCCTTGGCGTCGCTTTGCTTGCCGTTGAACACCCCGGCTTCATAGATGACCTCGACGCCCTCATCCTCGAACCCGCCCTTCAGAGTGAGGCCCACGTCGTATAGGGAGTAACCGGTGGAATCGGCCAGGAAAGTGCTGTAAAGCTGGCCGCGGTCCACAGTGTAAAGACTGGTGCTGCTTTGCAGGGCTTCCATGGAAAAGGGTTTCTTGAGCTTGCCGAGTTTGAGCTGGAAATGTCCCTGCTTGTAGTAAGCATAGGCATGTTCGACACCGAGGTTTTTTCCGTTGGCTTCAAGTGCGAATTGGCCCAACAGGCCGAAATGCTCATCGTAGGCCCCTTCCAGGTCGACGCGGAACTTGCTCACCGACAGGCTGAGCTTCTTGGCCCTGTCATTGCTGTCGGCCATGTTGTGGTAGTAGGCCTTGGTTTGCAAGGTGCCGCCCAAGGTGAGCTTGTCGAAGACGGAATTCTTGATCGCCACCGGCTGTACTCCCGACTTGGGGGCTTCGGCCGCCGCAGGCATGGGGGTTTCCACCGGTGCGGAGGCCTGGACCGGAGCGGGATGATCCACCGGCGCGGGCGCAGCTGCCGCGGGCGCGGGTTGGAGCACCGGCGCCGAAGTGGTCCCGGAATCCACCGCATCGGATTCCATTTGCTCGGCGGGCGGCGCGGCGTTGTTCTCGGCCAGCAAAGGCCAAGCGACAAGGGCCAGGGTTGTGAATGCGATGCGCATGGCGACTCCTTCTTCCTTCTTTATAGGGCTCGAACGGGAACGACTATGGACGGAAAGCTAGCACCGTTTTTCCTATTCCTTCACCTGGGAGAAAATTTGGCGCACCTTGGACAGGCCGGATTTGCCGACCAGAACCTGGATGGCGTCATGCTCCTCGAGCACGGTGC
>JBGPFT010000165.1:0-5438 GCA_041483475.1 Fibrobacteria bacterium
GCAAACGGATGCGAGATATCAGGAATTTATCGCCCGGGGCGTCGAAAAAAAAGTGCTGGGGTATCCGATGACGGTGGCGGCGCTGGAAGACGTGCTGCAGGGAAAGACCTGGGCTTTTTCCGATGAAACGCGAAGGAAAAGCAAACGGCAAAAGGATTTGGCCGACATCTCGCGCTTGATTGAAACCCATCCGGAACTGGAAACGAAAATCCCCGAAAACGTGCGCAAAGCGCTGACTTGAAATGGGAACGATCCCTCGACAAGCTCGGGACGGCGCCCCCGCCGTCCCCCGCAAAAAGCAAAACAAGGTCCTGCTGCTCGATCGCGAGAAATGCATTTCCTGCGCCGGTTGCGTGGGCGTATGTCCGGATTTGGCCATGGATATGTTCGGCGTCGACCTGCAAATCTTCCAGGACAAATGCACCTATTGCACTTTGTGCGTGCGCTTCTGTCCCGTGGGAGCCTTGACCATCGAAAAACTTCCCGCATGAAAAGCGGCGGCTATGACGTCGTCGTCATCGGCGCGGGGCCTTCGGGCAGCATTTGCGCCCGGAATCTGGCCCGCCGCGGATACCAGGTGCTCCTGGCCGAAAAGCGGCCCGTGGTGGGCGTGCCCGTGCGCTGCGGCGAAGCCACGGGGCCGAAGAAGCGTCTCTCCGATTTCATGGACGTGAACGAAGCGTATATCGAAACCAGTTTCTCCGGCGTGATTCTGCACGGCCCCGGCGGAATCGATATCCGCTACGACGGGGACAAAGAGCTGGGCGTGATGCTGGACCGCATACTCTTCGATCAGGATTTGGCCAACCAGGCCGCCCGCGAAGGCGCGGAACTCCAGGTGGACGCCCGTATCAGCGGCATCAGCCCCGAACAAAACGGAACGCGAACGCTGACCCTCGAACAAGGCGGCAAAACGCATTCCATCCAAGCCAAAATGGTGGTGGGCGCCGACGGCGCCGAATCCTTGAGCGGACGTTGGGTGGGGCTAAAGACCCGACAGCTTCCGCCCTGGACTTGCACCGCCATCGAACTCAGGATCAAGGCCGAGGACAAAAATCCGAATCACCTCACCTTCTGGCAGGGACAT
Source organism: Fibrobacteria bacterium (assembly GCA_041483475.1). Taxonomy (GTDB): domain Bacteria; phylum Fibrobacterota; class Fibrobacteria; order UBA11236; family UBA11236; genus UBA11236. The sequence continues at coordinate 1,088 of JBGPFT010000165.1, forward strand.
GACAGCATCAACAAGGGATATATCTGGGTATTCCCCAAGGTGAAATCCAAAGTTGTGAATTTGGGCTCGGGCGTGCTCGTCCCCAAGCTCGGGGAAAAGAACATGTACGACTTTTCGATGGAGTACAAGAATCGTTTTTTCCCCGACGCAGAAATCGAGGAAGTGCATGGCGGTTGCGTTCCCGTCAGTGGAAACCTCGAAGAATATGTCGCGGATCGCTTCCTGCTTTCCGGCGACGCGGCGCATCACACCAATCCCCTCACCGGGGGCGGCATCATGGCCGGCATCGTGGCCGCCGAAGCGGCGGCGAAATGGATCGATTTTGGTTTCAAAGCGAGAAATCTTTCCAAAACCTTTCTCGAACAATACCAGCAGGAATGCTGGAACCGCTTCGGCCGCAATCACCGCAAGGAAGCCCGCATCCGCGATTTCGTCTTGGGCCTGGGGCCCCGGCATCAGGAGGTTTTTTACCGGGCTTTCAAAGGCATGGTGAACGGAAAATTCTCAACTCCCTCCAAGGCTATCGGATTCGCGAAACTGGGAATTTTGGCGGCGAGAAATCCGGGGCTGACGAAGAAGGCGTTTTTTTAGGCCCCCCGTAGGGGCAACCCGCGGGTTGCCCCTACGGGGGGTGGGGGTTACCCTCCTAAGGGAAACGAGTCAAGACGGGAAGCGGTTTTTTAAGGGTTGCACAGGTTCAAAAATAGTCCCAACAAAACCAACTCGCATAGCCTTATTGTATTTTTGCTGCCGCATCCCGCGGAGGCGTTATTTCCACCCAAATGCCCCATCTGTTGATCAACGGCAGGCGCTATGCCTTGAAATTCGGCATGAACTTCATCGGCCGTGACCAGCTTTGCGATGTTTTCGTTCCCGATCCGCATATTTCTCGGAAACACGCCTCCGTCGACTTGATCAGCGACGGCACCATGACTTTGATCGATCTCGGTTCCACCAACGGCGTCGTGGTGAACGGGGAACGCGTCCCCAGCGGCATCTTGAACCCCGGCGACACCTTCACCATAGGCCAAACCACCTTCAAGGTGGAAAAGGATTGACGGGCAATTAGATTTCACCACCCTTCCATTCCATGAAAAAGAGGGCATTCCATGGCTGAATTTTTTCCGGGCATATCCAAGATCAAATACGAGGGGCCTGGTTCAAAGAACCTGCTGGCCTTTCGCCATTACAATCCCGTCCAAACCGTCCTGGGCAAGACCATGGAGGAATGGCTGAAATTCTCCGTGTGCTATTGGCACACCTTCCGGGGCACGGGCTCGGATCCGTTCGGACCCGGCACCATCAAGCGCCCTTGGGATGACGGTTCCAATTCGGTGGACAACGCCAAGCGCCGGATGGACGCGGCTTTCGAATTCTTCCAGAAACTCGGCAACCCTTTCTGGGCCTTCCACGACCGCGACATCGCGCCCGAAGGCGCGAGCTTGGCCGAGACCAATAAAATCCTCGATCAGGTGGTGGCGCATGCCAAGGGCCTGCAAAAACACACCGGCGTGAAACTGCTTTGGGGCACGGCCAATCTGTTCTCCCATCCCCGCTACATGAACGGCGCCTCCACCAATCCCGACGCCCATGTGCTCGCCTACGCCGCGGCCCAAGTCAAGAAGGCCATGGAAATGACCGTGGAGCTGGGCGGAATCGGTTACGTGTTCTGGGGCGGCCGCGAAGGCTACCAGTCGCTGTTGAACACCGATCTCAAGCGCGAACTCGACCATTTAGCCCGCTTCCTGCGCATGGCCGCCGATTACAAAAAAGAGATCGGGTTCAAGGGCGTCTTGCTCATCGAACCCAAGCCCAAGGAGCCCACCAAGCATCAATACGATTTCGACGCAGCCACCGTGATGGGCTTCCTGCGCACCTACGGGCTGGAGAAGGAATACCAGCTCAACCTTGAGGCCAATCACGCCACCTTGGCGGGTCATTCCTTCGAGCACGATCTCGAATTGGCCTCGCGTTACGGCCAACTCGGATCCATCGACGCCAACACCGGCGATCCCCAGCTCGGTTGGGACACCGACCAGTTCAACATGGACGCGAAGAGCACCACCTTGGCCATGATGGTGGTGACGAACCAGGGCGGCCTGTCGGCGGGCATCAACTTCGACGCCAAGTTGCGCCGCGAGTCCACCGACATCGAAGACATGTTCATCGCCCATGTCGGCGCCATGGACGCCTTCGCCCGCGGCCTCGTCAACGCGGCCAAGATCCGGGAGGACAAGGTGTTTTCCGACCTGATTCAAAAGCGGTATTCGAGCTATGACTCGGGCATCGGCGCCCAGATCGAGGCGGGAACCACGAACTTCCGGGAGCTGGAGAAATGGGTGCTGGAGGCCGGGGAGCCGAAGCAGATCTCCGGCAAGCAGGAGAAATTCGAAAGCCTGCTCAACCACTACACATAAGCCTTCTTTGTAACTTAATGCGATGGTTTCAGCCCCATTGCATAAGGCTTTTTTCCTGGTCTGCGCGGTAACCGCGATCGCGCTTTCCCAGGAAACCCTGAGTTCCGTCCAGCGGGAATTGGATCGGGTGGAGCGCGAAACCGAGCGCGAAAAGGATTTGCACAAATCCGAACGCGGTCGCGCCGCCGAGTTCGAAAAGCGCAAAACCGAAAAATTGCAGGCGCTGCGCGATCAAATCCAATCAGCCGACGCGGCCATCGACAGCCTGAAAAGGGAGATGGAAGTACAGCGCCACCGCAAAACCGCGCAGAAAAACCAAACGTCATTTTATCAGGCCAAGCGGAAGGATTTCCGCACGGCTATCGCCAAGGAAATCGAGGCCGTCTCCGCTTGGCTGGAAAAAGATTTTCCCTATCAAAAGGAAAAACGGCTGGCCGATTGGCGCGACTTGGCCAAGGCCAATCAGGAAGGTTCCTTGCCGGTGGAGGAAACCTTGGCCCGGTTCTTCTCGCTTTTGCAGTCCTCGCTGGATTTCGCGCAGGACACCGAGGTGTATCCCGGCGCCTATACCGCCACCAACGGCGGCCAATGGGAAGGAATTTACGTTCGGCTCGGAGCGGTGCTGTTGGCGTTCGCCTCCTCGGACGGCCGGGAAATGGCCTATCTCGCCCATGCTGATTCCGGTTATGCTTGGCGGGATCGCGACTTGTCCGCCACGGCCCGAAGCGGCATCCAAACCGCCGTGCAGGTCGCGCAGGGCAAAACCGCGCCCCAGCTCGTATCGCTGCCCCTGGAAGCCCCCAAGGCCAAAGAGGTGGGGCCATGAAGTTCCTCCCCCTTTTATTTCTTGGCCCTGGCCTATTGCTCGGTCAAGTCTCGGTGAACGAGCAAACGGACAAGCTTGAGGCGCTCAAAATCGAGCTTGAGCAGGCCAAGCAAATGCGCGACAAGGTGATCGCCAAGCGCTGGGAAGACAAGGAGCGCGACATCGAGGCCCGGGAGAAATTCAACCAGGAATATGACGAACTCAAGGCCAAGCTGGAACTGAAAAACCAGGAAAGCGATCGGGTGCATGCTGAGATCCAGAATTTCCTGCGCGACGCGGAGGAGGCCGAAGCCCAGGCCGAAAACGAACGCGTGCAATTCTTTTCTCTGGCTTCGGCCCTGCGCGACAAGGCCCGCGAGCTTTCCGAACCCCTGGAAAAATCCTTTCCCGCCCGCATTCCCGAACGCCTCCAAGCCCTGAATCGGGTTTTGAAAAGCGCGGAGACCCGGCGCGAGGCTCCGGGGGAAATCCTCGGCGACCTTATGGCCTTCGAGCGCGGCGAATTGGCGCTGACGCGGGAAATCTCCCTGGAACGCCGCGGATTCACCCGCGCCGACAAAACGCCCGGCGAAGGCCTGCTCCTGCGCCTCGGCGTCATCACCTCGGCCTATCGCGACTCCAAATCGGGGCGGGTGGGGCTGTTGTTGAAAAATCCTCCCGGCCTCTCGTTCACGGCCTTCGACTGGCGCGAGGATCTCCCCCTAGCCACATCCCAGGAATTGGCGCGTGCCATGGAAACTCTCGACAAGGAGTCGGGTAAAACGGTTTGCCTTCCCGTGGACGTTTTGCTCACCCAGAACGCGGCTAAATCCTATACCCATGAAACGAAAAAAAGTTTCGTCGTCCGGCTGATCACGGCGGTCAAAACCGGCGGCATATTCATGTGGCCTTTGCTGCTCATCCCGTTCCTGGTCGCTGGATTGTTCTTCCGTAAATCGCTGCAACTCCTGCGCGGCCGCAAAACCTTGGTGCCGAGCGTTCTCAAAGCCATATCGGAAATGAATCCGGAGCTGGGCCGGGAACGCGCCGAACAAGCCGTGCGCGAACTTTTGCTGCATGAAACGCCCCGACTCGAGCGCCATTTGACCACCTTGGCCGTGTTCGCGGC
>JBGPFT010000166.1:0-5428 GCA_041483475.1 Fibrobacteria bacterium
GCGTGGTGGACATCGGGGTCATGCAGCTTAAGATCGACCCGCAAGGGCATTTGGTGGAAGTGGCCGATTTGCACGGCAAAACCCCGAAAATCGCCGAGAACGTTTACCCCAGTTCTTACACCGGTCCGGCCTGGTTGCCCGGTTCACGCGCCTTGATCTACGCCAAGCGCGAATCGACCCGACTCAACCCGCTGGAGGTGGTCAACCTGGAGAAATGGCTTTACGATCCGAATTACGAACGGGCGACCATCACGACCAACTCCAGCATCCACCGCGATGTGGATTGCCTTCCCGGCCAACCCATCATCGTCTTCGCGGGGCAATCGGGCGTCGACTTTCAGATTTTCGCTTCCATCCTGATCGGGACGGATTTGCGCGTGGGAGCTCAAAAACCGGACATCAGCAAGTATGATCTTTTCAAGAACTAGGGTTTTCCTTATCCTGCCCGCCTTGGCGGGGGCCGGCCCCTCTTCAGATCCTCTGGATCTGCTGAGGCGTCATCGGTATGAGGAGGCTGCCGCCAATTGGGAAAAGGATGCGAACGCGTCCCCTCTCGACGAAAAAGGCGTACGCGCGCTCAAGGGGGTTTCCCTCGCCTACCACCAGCTCGGCAGCCTTTACGCCCGGCTGCATCGGTTTTCGCTGGCGTTGGGAGAGGAGTATTATGAGGGCGTCTTGGCGGGAGCCAATTCGCCTCTGGCCCTGTATTATCTCGGGCAAATCCAATTTCAGAACAGCCGCTGGGGCGATGCCGTCTCCTCCTTCGAGAAGGCGCGAAAGCAGGGCGGTTCCAAGGTTCCCGACGTGAACGAGGCCTTTTTGGCCTTTGCCCGGGCGAAGCAAAAAAATCTTTCCGATCCGGGTAACCTTCCCCAATCCAATGCGGCGCTTTGGCAGGAATTGGATCTGTACGCAGCCGCGCCTTCCGCCATTCCCGCCGGCCTCAAGGTTGATTCCCCCCGCGCGCGCCGTTGCCGTCTTTCCATCCTGGCGCGTTCTCCGGAGCCCATGTTGCCCGAACTCCGGCAATCGCTGAAGGCGGTGGTGGAGGATCAGCAGCCCGAGGTATCCCAGGATCCCGGAAAGAACACCCAAATCGACTTTTACGATCCTTATCTGTTGGAAACTTTGTCGCGGGCCTACCTGATTGTGGCGAAATGGCTCCAGGCACGCCTGCTGGAGGAGGAGAAAAAATTCCCAGAGCTGGCGCAAAAGCTTTTCACGCGCCGGAACCAGGCGGAAACCTGCTTGCTCCTCGGACAATACGCGGAGGCTCTGGAGGCCTTGGGCGCGGAGGACAACGCCGTCGAGGCGAGAATCCTGCGCGCCAAAATTCTCGGCAAGCTGGGGAAACTCGCCGATGCGCGGGCCCTGTTGGAGGACGTGGCGCAAGGGACGAAGAATCCCGCGCAGATTCGGGACGTAGCCGAGTGTTATTATTTTCTCTCCATCGATTTGGACAAAGGTTTGCAGCTTTCGGCCTTGGCCCTGCGGGACAAAAATGGTGCCAATTTTTATCGCACCCGGGCCCAGTTGCTTATGGCTTCCGATCAGGCGGATGCTGCGGTTCAGGAGTTTTCGAAAGGGTATAAGATTGAATTCCGCAACCGCATCGATCAGATCGATCCGGAGTACATGTGCGACTATTCCTACGCCATCTTCCTAACCAGCAAGATGCGCTACGACGAAATTGTCGAGACCATGTACCATTTGCAGAAGGAGTTCCCCGCTTGCCGACAAATGCATTACGCCATGCAGGGCATTTCCGCCGCGCTGGCGCGCGGTTATGAGCCCGGCGTAATCTTCCGTAAGGGAGGCTGAAATGGAAGGAACGAATCAGGGAAAGGGAAGGCGACTCAACCCATGAATCTTTTAACTCACCACCAGACCCAACGCGTATTGCGCGCGGCCGCGTGCAGCGCCGTTTCCGCCGTTTTGGCCTCCGGGATCGCGATGGCGGGCGCCCAGGGCGGGCGGCTCACTTATGCCGAACCCATTCTTGCGGATACCTACGATCCTATCACCACGTCCGACAACGAAACCTCATTGCGCCTGTCGGAACTCTTGTTTGAGTCCTTGGTGTACATCGATTATCGTGGGGAGGTCAAGGGGCGTCTGGCCGAGAAATGGAACGTCTTCAACGGAAATCAGCGCATCACCTTCTACCTCCGCAAGGACGTGAAATGGCACGATGGCACTCCCTTCACGGCCAACGACGTCAAGTTCACATACGACTGCATCATGAACCCCATGTCCGACGTGCGCCCTGAAAGCCGACAGGCCCTGGAAGTCATCAAGGGAGTCACCGTGCTCGGGGACAACGTGATCCGCTTCGATTTCAACTCCAGCGTGGCCGAGCCGGAGCGGCGCTTCCTGTTCAAGATCATCCCCGCCCATCTTTTTGACGGCAAGACCGCGCTATCCAAGTTCTCCAAATTCAGCAAGAATCCCATCGGCACCGGCTATTACAAATTCGATCATGAAACCAAGAACCACGACGTGGTCCTCAACCTCTCCAAGGATCATTACGGCGGCACGTCGAACATCTCGGAACTCAAGATGGTGTATCAGCCGGAAATGTCGCTGTTGGTCCAGAGTCTTCTGCTCAACGCCATCGACCTCGTCGTCGAAGTGCCGCCCGGCAAGATCGCCGAAATCGCCAACGCGGGAAAGTTCATGATCATTCCCTACAACTCGCTGGCCTTTGCGTTCTTCGGTTACAACACCGAAAACCCCATCCTCAACCTCAAGGAAGTCCGCCAGGCCTTCACTTTGGCGCTCGACCGTAATAAGATGCTGGAGGATATTTATTTCGGCAAGGGCGAGGTGATTTCCGGCCCCTTCTCGCCAGCATCGTGGGGTTACAACCCCGATGTGGCGCCTTGGCCCTACGACCCGGCTAAGGCCAGGCAATTGCTGGAGAAAGTCGGCATCAAGGATACGGACGGGGATCACATCGTCGAATACCAGGGGAAGCCGCTCAAGTTCAAATTGAAGATCCCCATCTATAGCGGGAACGAGGGCGGCCTTTCCGTATGCCTCCGTTTCCAGAACTACCTCAAGGCCTTGGGCGTCAAAGTGGACTTGGAGCATCGCGAATACGAAAAATGGAAGGAGGAGGTCAAGGCCAAGCACGATTTCGACATCGTGTTCGCCGAATGGCTTTTCGACAACTCCTCGGACATATCCTCGCTGTTCTATTCCACCAAGAACAAGCCGCCGTCCGGCGACAACTTCGTTTCCTTCAAGAACGTTCGCGTCGACAGTTTGTTGGATAAGTTTTCCCAGACCATCAACCACGAGGTACGGCGGCGCATCAACTATCAGCTGCATGAGATCCTGGCTGAGGAATGCCCCTATACCTTCCTGTGGACGCTGGAAAAGAACGCGGCCATCGCCAACAAGGTCAAGAAGGCGGTTGTGCATCCGTACCGCTTCTTCACCTTCGTGAACGAGTGGTTCATACCGGAGGACGAAAGGGATTAACCATGGCCAAGTCGCGCAACCGTTTCGCTCTCGCCGCCGCAATGGCTTACGGTATCTTTGTCACCGGATGCGGCACCTCCATCAGCGGGCGCGTGGTAAAGCCCGATGGCGGGGCCCTGAGCGATGCGGAGGTGGTGGTCTACACTTCCCCCCGCTCGGAATCCGTTCGGGTGGAGAAGGACGGCACCTTCAAGATCGCGGAAAACGTGGTTCCCGAGAACGATTACACCCTGATCGCGGAGGATAAGGACGGCAACATGGGATACGTGCGCGGGTTCAAACCCAAAAAGGGATCCAACAAGAATCTCGTCGTCCGTATGAGCCGCGAAATCGAGGGCAAGGATGCCGTCATCGAGGGAGGCGGCCCGGCGGAGGGCGGCGGAAACGGATTGGGAGAAAAGATCCTCAAGTCCAGTCAGTGATACCCGGTCGTAAGGGATGCTGCGCAGCCTGATCCGAAGCGTCGGTTTGTTCGCCGGTTCGATGCTCCTGGTTTCCCTGGCGATTTTCTTCATCATTCATCTGACGCCCGGAAATATTGCGGAGATCCACAACCTTTCCCCGCAAACCGTCCACGCTTTGCGGCTCGACAAGCCGCTGCCCGTCCAATATTTGCTTTGGATCGCCAATTGCCTGCGCCTGGACTTCGGCATTTCCATGGTCGACGGCACGGCGGTGGCCACCCTGATCCGCGACTACGCCCCGTCGACTTTGCTCCTGACTTTCGGGTCGCTGTTTTTTTCGTTGCTGATAGCCGTTCCTATCGGGGTATACCGCGGCCTCAATCCCGAGGGCCCTTCCGGCAAAGGGGTCAGCCTTCTGGTTTACACCCTTTCCTCCATTCCGGCTTTCGTATTGGGTTATATCGTTCTGGCCGTGGCCTTCGGGGTGTTCCATGCCTATATCACCACCCCACCGGAGGGTGCCTTTGACCCCTGGAAATGGGCGGCCTATTACCTGTTGCCTATTTCCGTGTTAGCCTTGGGGAACGGTTCGTTGGGCGAATTCGTGCGCTTCGTTTCCCTAGAGGCGCAGGCCGTCAACGCCGCCATGTTCATCAAGGCCGCGCGGGCCAGGGGTGTGAGCCTGTGGCCGCATTTTTTGCGCTCCATGGTGCTGCCCATCTTCAACATCGCGGTGACCAACATCGCGGTGCTGCTCGGGGGGCTGGTGGTGGTGGAGCGCATCTTCAACTTCCACGGCCTCGGTTGGCTTTCCTGGGAGGCCACCTTGAAGCGCGACTTTTCGGTAATCATGGGGCTCACCTTGGTCATGGCCGTGGTGGTGCGGTCCCTGATGTTGTTGAACGATTTCCTGGCGATGTGGATCGACCCGAGGCTGAGGCGATGAGCGCCTTCCTTCTTTTTCTTCGGCAACCGGGAGGTTACCGCATGCTGCTGGGGGGATGGCTGGTTTTTCTTCTCGCCTTCGCGACCGTAATCGGGCCCCACTTGACCCGTCATGCCCCCGATGAAATGGATTTGGACCACCAACTCGTCCCCCCGGAGCCGCGCTTGCTGCTCCGCCTGATGACGACGTCCGAGGGGCGAAAGCTTTTGCTGCAGCGTTACCGGGGTTCGTCGGCCGCGGGGCATTCGGAAGAGGGCGACGACGAAGGAGTGCTGGGCGCGTTGGAGAACGGCGGAGAAGCCTCCCGGATGGGGCAGGAAGAGGCGTTTACGGTCTTTCGGGGCCAAGGGCATCTCTTAGGCACCGACAGGAACGGACGCGACATGGTGGCCCTGCTCGTGGCCGGGGCCCGCAATTGTTTCCTGCCCGGGTTGATGGCCTGCGCGGTGGCGCTGGGCCTCGGAGTGCCGCTGGGTCTTTTGGCGGGGTATTACGAAGGTCGATGGCGGCGCGGCGTGCAAACCTTCAACGGCACCTTGCTTTCCATGCCGCGCATGGTGCTGATCCTGGTGTTCATCTGCGCCTTGGAGCC
>JBGPFT010000167.1:0-5425 GCA_041483475.1 Fibrobacteria bacterium
AAAGTCATGGCTTGATGGTTGTCCGGGTCATAGGAAACCATGCCGGTTTTCTGGGATTTTTCCAATCCGCCGACGCGATGCTCCAGGCCGGGAGTGCCGGGCAGGGCCCAATAGCGCGATAACGTGGCGGGATCGCGCTCGTACGGGAAGTACGGCGTTCCGACCTTGGCGAAATGGGGCTCCAGCGGGGCCAGGGATTCCGGGTTGGGGATGGCCCAGGGCTCGGATCCGTTGGCGATGTAACCGTCGGTGAGCAAAATGACCGGGGTCATATACTTGAAGGCGAGACGGCAGGCCTCATAGGTCATGGCGAAGCAATCGCCGGGGGTTTTGGCGGCCAGGATGGGGACGGGGCTGTCGCTGGATCGTCCGAACATGTTGAGCAGAAGGTCGGCCTGTTCGGTTTTGGTGGGCAATCCCGTGCTGGGGCCGCCGCGCTGTACGTCGATGATCACCAGCGGCAATTCGGTCATGACGGCGAGGTTCATGCCTTCCGTCTTGAGGCAAATGCCGGGACCCGAAGAGGCCGTCACTCCGAGCGCCCCGGCATAAGAGGCGCCGATGGCCGAAGTGATGGCCGCGATTTCGTCCTCGGCCTGGAAGGTGATGATGCCGAAATTCTTCTGCTTCGAAAGCCCGTGAAGAATGTCCGAGGCCGGGGTGATGGGATAGCTGCCGTAAAAAATTTCCCTTCCGCTTTTCTGGGCCGCGGCCGAGAAGGCGAACACCACGGCTTCGTTGCCGGAGATCTTGCGGTATTTGCCCTTGGGAAGGTCGGCCTTGCGGACTTTGTAATGGGAGGGAAGGATCTCCATGGTCTCGGCGAAGTGATAGCCCGCCATCAGCGCCGCGCGGTTGGCGTTCGCGATTTCCGGCTTGTCCTGGTACTTCGACTTGGCCCCGAATTTTCCCTCGATCCAATTGAGGGTATGCTCCGGCGGCCGATCGTAAAGCCAGTACATCATGCCCAAAGTGAAGAAGTTCTTGCACAACTCGGCGGATTTCCCCTTGAGGCCGGTATGTTCCACCGCCTTTACCGTGAGCGAGGTGATGTCGGCGGGAATGATGCGAAAACCCGTCAGGGAGCCGTCTTCAAGCGGGTTGGACTTGTACTCGGCCTTTTCCAAATCCTTTTCAGCGAAGCCTGAGGTGTCGATCACCAGCAATCCGCCGTGTTCCAGGTCGGCGATGTTGGCCTTGAGCGCCGCGGCGTTCATGGCCACCAGCACGTCGAGATCGTCGCCGGGGGTCTTGATGTCGTGGGAGGAGAAATGGATTTGGAAGGCGCTGACGCCCGCCACGGTTCCGGCCGGGGCGCGGATCTCGGCGGGGAAATCCGGCAAGGTGGCGAGATCGTTCCCGAAAATCGCCGAGGCGTCGGTGAATTGCATGCCGGTGAGCTGCATCCCGTCGCCGGAATCGCCGGCGAAGCGGATGGTGACCGAGTCGATTTCCTCAAGGGCCTTGGTCGACTCGGCCGGGGAACTGGTGGACGGCGATAACATGCGGGCGCTCCAAAAACGATTTGAAAACGCGCTAATTATATAAAATCGGGGATTCCTTTGCCTGTTTTCACGATTAATGTCCGCTTTGGGAGGAATGGAGGCGATCCAACTCCCGCCTCAGGCTGGCAGGGAGCCAAGGGGAGAACCCCAGGGAATCGGCTTTTCGCCAACGCGCGGAATACTCCGCGGCCTGAACGCGCATTCCCAGGCCCGCGTATATGCACGCGAGCTTTCCCGCCCCGCAGTAATACCCCAGGGGAATGCAGGAAGGCGGAAGCGAATCGCGCAATGCAGCATATTCCCGGAAAAGCTCATCGTAAACCGCGCGGGCTTCCGCCAGTCTGGCTCCGCGGTACAACGCATCGCCGCGCATTTGGCGGGCCAGACGGTTTTTGGGGTAACGCGCCAGGAATCCGTCGGCGATGATCAGGGCCGAATCGATTTCGTTTCGGTCGTATCGGATCCAGAATACCGAGCCGCGCAGCACGTCTCGCAAATAACGCGAGTCGTTGGCGGCGGAATCAAGCCGCCGCAGGGGAAGATCGGAGCGCGGGTTGACGAAGGGCAAGAAGCGGAACCGCTCCAGGAATTGCGCCCGGTAATAATCGAACACGGCCAAGGCCGCACGGGCTTCGGCGTAGGAGGAAACGGATTGCAGCCGCCCGCGCGCGGACCATGCCAGCCGGGCGGCGCGCAGGCGCGATCCCCGCAGCGAGGCCGCGTAGGCGCGTTGCAAATCCGCCAATCCGCGGTACAGCGGAGGCGTTTTGTCCGACGACAGGCGCTCCCAGAATTTTTCGGCGCGCCGCAAGGCGGCCGTGTCCCCGAGATCGGAAAACCGATTCAGGCAGACGAGTCCCGCGAAATAGGGGCGCGCGGAAACGTTTTCGGGAATGCGGACGAGCAGGGATTCCGCTTCCGCGTATTGCATGCGGTAAACCTTGTCCATGGCGGCGAGCAGGATCGAATCGTAGCGAGGTTCGCGCAAGCCGTCCGCCGCCGGGGATTCCAAGCGCAAAGCGAACAGGATGAGGAGCGCGATCGCATGCGCGCGTCCGAATGCCCCCCGCCTTTTAGTAGATATATGAACCGCGCGAGGCACCGTGTCCCAAGGTACAAAAACCCCGTTTTCCCCCTTGATTTTAGGCGTCGTCACCGCGCCCATGCTGGCCGCGCGCCGCGTGCCCGCGGAGGCCTGGGGTTGCGACGGATTGGAACTGCGGGCCGACGGCCTGCCGACCGGGGAAGCCATGTCGGCGGCGGAGGCTTTTGCCGCTGAAAGCCTGGGCCGTGGTTTTCGCGGGCTCACGATTTTCACCTTGCGATTGCGGCGCGATGGCGGAGCTTGGGAGAATGCGCGCGCGCGCGAACGCGAATCCCTGTGGCTGGCGTTGGCGCGGCGCGCCGAACCTCTCTGTGATTTCGTCGACTTGGAGATCGAGGAAGTCTCCGCGCTTTCTCCCGCGACCCTGGAGGCGCTTCGGATCGGGAAGTGGAAAGTGCTGCTTTCCCATCACGCCGTCAGCCCCGAGGATCCGTCCGCATGGGAGAGATGTTTGGATGAAATGCGGGTATGGAAACCGGACGCCGTCAAATTCGCGGTGGCGGTTTCGGACGCGCGCGCCGCCGAGGCCCTTTTGCGTTTCGCCCGCCAAGTGGCGCGGGAATATCCCATGAGCTGCGCAATCGGAATGGGGGAGGCGGGGCGATGCACGCGCATTTTGAGTCCGTTGTTGGGTTGTCCGATCACATACGCCTTTTTGGGCGAGGGATCCGTGGCCCCCGGCCAATTGCCGGTAAGTGTATTGCGTTCTGTTTTCGCCTCGGTCGATGCGGAAGGGATCGCGTCGCGATCCGAAACGGACGGGATAGAATGGGCTGAACGCCGGTTGGAGGAATTCAGCCATGCGGCGTGAATGGATTTCCGGTTTGATGGGGGCGCTCGGCTTGGCGATCGCGCCGGCCCTGGGACAGGGCGATTTCGGTCAGAACAAGGTGCAATACCATTCCTTCAACTGGTCCTATTACCAAACCGAACATTTCGACGTGTATTTTCCGCGCGGCGGCGATCGCATCGCCCAATTCGCGGCGCGGCATGTGGAAGAGATGTACGGCAAGGTTTCCGCTTTGGTGGGGCATAGGCTCACCGAGCGAGTGCCCATCATCCTGCATAATTCCCATGCCGAGTTCGAGCAAACCAACGTCATTCCCATTCCGCTCGACGAGGGCATCGGCGGTTTCACGGAAGAATTCAAGAATCGGATCGTACTCCCCTTCGAGGGCAGTTATACCGAGTTCTACCACGTGCTGCGCCACGAGATGACGCATGCGGTGGTGTTCAACATGTTGTTCGGGTCGGGAGCGGCTTCGATTACGCGCCAGGCCAGCGGGCAGTTTCCGCTGTGGATCAACGAGGGTTTGGCCGAATACGTCTCGCTGGGCTGGGATCTCGGGTCCGAATTCTTCATGATAGACGCCACCACCTTCGGTTATGTCGGCCCACCCACCATGGATTTCGGCGGTTTCATGGCCTACAAGGGCGGCCAGCTTTTCTTCCATTTCATGGATTCCGTTTACGGAAAGGGAACGGTGACCCGGTTCATCCAGGCCCTCACCGAGTCGCGCGACATTCCCCAGGCCTTTCAGAAAGTGACGCACACCTCTTTGGAGGAAGCGGGGGAAATCTGGCTGCGCGAACTCCGCTATCTGTATTGGCCGGAACTGGGGCAGCGGCAATACGGCAAGACGGTGGCGCGCAAGCTAACCGATCACGGGAAGGATCGCTCTTTCTACAACCTCCAGCCCTCGTTGTCTCCGAACGGGGAGGAAATTGCCTTCTTCAGCGACCGGCAATCCTGGGAGGCCATCTACGTGCTCAACGTCAAAACCGAAAAGGTGACGCGCACCGTGATCCAGGGCGGCAAGGGCGGGAAGCACGAGAGTTTCCATTCCTTCCGATCCGGCATCGCCTGGAGTCCGGACGGGAAAAGCCTCGCCGTGGTCAGCAAGCAGGAGGGACGCGACGTGATCCACTTGCTCGACGCCAAATCCGGAACCGTGCGCCGCGTGCTGACGCCCGACGTGCAGGCTATCCTTTCCCCTTCCTGGTCGCGCGACGGAAGGTTCATCGCCTTCAGCGGCCAGAAGAACGGTTTCACCGACATCTACGTCCTCGATTTGCAAACCGGCGCCGATCGCCGGCTCACTTCCGACATCGCCCACGACGACAAGCCCGTGTTTTCGCCGTCGGGAAAATGGATCGCCTTCGAAAGTGATCGCCCTTGGCCCATCCTCGATCCCCATCCCGATGATCCGCTGGCCTGGTATGATTCACTCCTGCCCTACAAGGACATTTATCGCATGGCGGTAAGCGGCGACAACCTTACCCGTATCGCCGGGGGCCGCTGGGATGAGAAAATGCCGGCTTACGGGGCTTCGGACTCACTGCTGGTATTTGTTTCCAATCGATCCGGCCTGGACAACCTCTATCTGTGGCGGGATTCGTCGGGGGTTTTCACCGAACGTCCAATCTCCAACCTGCTCACGGGCTGCTTCACTCCCTCGCTTTCCTACGACGGAAAGCGGCTGGCCTTTTCCCTGTTCGAGGAGGGCGGTTGGGACGTGTATCTCATGAAGGATCCGCTCGACAAGGTCAGGGCGGACACATTGCCGAGGACGCGCTTTATCCGCAGCCGCGAGGACAGCACGGTCGGCTTCTTTCGCCCTCCCAATTGGGCTAACCTGAGCAGCTACAAACCGGATACGGGCAAGAAGGATACGGCGAAAAAGGATTCGACCCGGAAAGCCGTCAAGACAGACACATCGGGAAAGGCCGCAGCTGGGAAAGTCGATTCTTCCGTTACAGCGATTGCTGCGGTCGCTAAAGCCAAAGACACTGCAACCGCCAAGGCTAAGGTGCC
>JBGPFT010000168.1:0-5421 GCA_041483475.1 Fibrobacteria bacterium
CCACGGTTTGGCCCTTCACATTCCTATTGGAAATGAGGGAAGAAATGCGGGCGACCGATGCCCGGTTCTTTTTCGCCATCCGGATATTCGTCACCGACGCATAATGGAGGACGGTATAGGAGTTGGCGGGGAAGGTGAAGCTTTGATTGGCGACGGCGGTGGTGTTGTTCAGCGAAGGCGTGATCAAATTGGGATTGGCCGCCGTATTCACCGCAGTCGGTGCGCCCGTGAGCGTGGTGATGGAAAGGGGCGAGCCTGCCGGGATGAAGCCGTCGAAGGCCAGGCGATAGGAGGCGGCTTGCGAAGATCCGTTGACCACCTTGAGCACGATTTGGTTCCCGGTCGAATTTTTAGTGGCGGTGATATTGAAGAGATTGCCCGGATTCCCCGTAACCGCGGTGGTCAGACAGGACGGGAGATAATGCGCGGACGCCATTTGGGTCACATAATACGGCGGTTGCGCCCAAACACTTTGCGGATTCATGAACACCAGTCCCTGATCCCAGCCATTGTCGTTTTGGCCGTCCACTTGCAGGCAATTGGCCGAGCAAACCATGGCGAGGCGATCCCCGATGCGTTCCAAGGCGTTGATGGCGTCGGCGTTGGCTAAGGCGCGCGCCACGGAATGGCTGCTGAAGGTGTTGAGCTCGAAGCAAACCAGCTTGTACCGCGCTCCGGGGCTGATATTTCCCAATTGATCGGAAAAACTGATCACGGCCGGGATATTGGTGGGATCCGGGGGCGCATTGGTGTTGATGTGGATGTCGAACCACACTTCCCGGTTATTCGCCCGCGCCAAATCGAGGATTTGCTTCTGTCCCGCCAGCGACGTGATCCCCGACCAGCTTCCGGTGAAATTATTGGGATCGTTGATCACGTTGTCATACCCGAAATCGCCGACCACGAGAATGATATTGGGGTCTTTCGCCCAGATGGCCGTGGCGATGGCTTGGAAGCGGTTGGCAAAGGCGGCGTTCACCGCCTCCTCGTTTCCGATTTCCAGATATCGCAGGTTGTACGGCGCCGGATGTCCGTCGGCGGCCCGCCGTGCGCCCCAAGGCGTGGTGGCCGCTCCATTCACATACTCGATGAAATCGGCCATGTCCTGCGCCGTTTCGAAGGAGTTCACATCCGGGATTCCCAGTATCCCCATCTTTTCGGTGAGATCGAGAAAGTCGAAGATGGCCCAGCCATTGGAGGAATAGGGATACCAATGCCCATCGGTCATGGGCCGCTGATCGCGCGGGCCTATCATGTTTTTCCAGCGATAGGCGCCGTGATTGACCATGCTTCCGCCATAGCGCATGACGGTAAGCCTTTGCGCCACCAAGGCGTCGACCACGTCCTTGCGCACCGGCAATCCCTGATAACGGCCCCAGGCGCCGGGTTGCAGAAAAGCATGACCGATGACCACGGTTCCGGGTTGCTTCAGTTTGATGGTGAAACGTCCGGGAAAAACCGTGGCCGTAGGCGTCAAGGTGAAATCCAGCCGCGCCCAAGCCGTGCTGGTTGTCCGCACCGTGACCTCGCCATAAATGGCCGAGCCGTCGGCTTGCTCCAATGCCATCGTGATATCGGTTGCCTGCGCGGCGCGCACCCACACATATCCCTCATAGGGTTGGTTGGCGACAAAAGACATCCCTTGGCGATTCAGCCCTTGGTTTTCGATCCCGATTTCACCGTTGCCGCCGGTAAAGGCGATGTTCTGGCTTTGGGATCCCTTGAACGGCGCTTGCGTGTTCATGCCATAGGTTCCCGTCGCCGTTCCCCTTTGCAAGGCATTCCACATTCCGCTGACGCTGCCGCCGGTGGGGGTGAAGGCGATATTCCGCAACGTTCCGTTGGTGTTCACCGACATGGCGCGGAAATTCGTGGTCCCGTCCAGCCAGGCCCGCAATCCAATCGATCCCGCCGGCAGGGGATTGGCATCGGTGTAAGATCCCACATTGGCGCCATTGACGAAAACGGTGATGGTCGCGCCCGTTATGGTCGCTCGCAGCGCCACCCATTGGCCTGTGGGCACGGTGTAGGCGATGTCGCGCAGCAAGGTGTAATTGTTTTCATGTTTGCCGATGCGCACGAGGTTGGCGCCCAGGGATACTTCATATCCGAAAAACCGGTCCGGGCCGAGGCCGGGATTCGTCACATGCAGGAGAAGCCCGGAGGGTCCGGCGTTGGCGCCGAGATTGATCTCCACACTGGCTTCGCAATCCGCGCAGGACGAAGCGTCCAATACGATTTTCGGACCGTTGGTGCCGGCTGCGTTCAAAACGCCGTTGGCGACTCCCCAATTGCCGCCATAAGCCGTAAAATTCTGCAGCTGCGACATGGCCGGTTCCTGGAAGCTTTCGCCGAACACCATTTGGCTGTACAAGCCGCCGTAAATCTCGTGGTTCACGTCCTCGATGCAGGCGCCGGTCATGAACGGGGTGATTTGATGGGTGGCAACCAAGTCATGCACGGTGATGACATTGGTTTGGGCGCTGGTTCCCGCAATACATAGGGTTGCGGCCAAGTATCCGCGGACCAAAATTTTGTTCATCCGAATTTCCATTCCATCCTCCTCGATACGCCCCCAACGGGCTGGCCAAAGGATAAGGCGGGATGGGGCATGGCCGTAGCCGTCGCGCGCCCGGAAATAGACGGAATGCGACAAGCGGATGAAGTGGAGAAGACTACCGGTGCTTAAGCCGGTATTGCAAAGGCGTAATGCCCATATGGCGCTTGAAATGGCTGATAAAACGCGATTCGTCGCTGAATCCGAGGGCGGCGGCGATTTGGGACAAGGAGCGATTGTCGCGCAACAGCATGTCGCAGGCCGCCAGCACCCGCATGCGAATGCGGTATTGGGTGGGCGGCACCTTGAAGAAATGCAGGAATATCCGTTGGAATTGACGCATGGACATATGCACCATGTCGGCGAGCTTGGGAACGGACACATCCTCGGTGAAATGATCCTTCAGGTAGCGGATGGCCTTGTCGAGACCCGGGTACAAATTGATTTCCGGAACCTGGCCGCCGTATTTCCGGGAAGTACCCATGACCCCGACGATGGTTCCGTCCGCGGTGCGGATGGGGAATTTGTTGGTGACATACCATTCCGGGGTTCCCTTTTCGTCCAAGAACACTTCGACGATGCCGGTGAGGGGCTTGCCGGATTTCATGACGGTGCGGTCGTCCTGGCGGAACTTTTCGGCGATGCTTTTGGGGTAGAGGTCGTAATCGGTAAGCCCGAGTACGTCATCCTCGTGTTTCAGGCCGTTGAGTTCGAGGAGGTTTGGGCTGAGGAAAAGGAAAAGTCCCTCGGCATTTTTCGCGAAGAAGCGGGTGTCGGGGACATGGCGCCAGGGAAGAAAGAACTGGAAGGCGGGTATGGCGCCTTTCAACAGGTCTTCGTGGAGGCGATCGGGTGAGGGTTTGGTCATGGGTCCGGAGGTCGCTGCGTTGCTCGGCTAGGGTATCGCGGCGATGCCTTTCCTCTTGCTCCTAATCATCCATTCCCAACCCATCGAGAATGCGCGGGATGAATTTTTCCACCCTCGCTTCCCGGGTCTTGCTTTGCTTGGCTCCGGAAAAATGCAGCAGGTATCCTTTTTGCCGTCCCGGAGTCAATCCCTCGAAAGCGGTTCGCAAGGCCGGCATTCCATCCAGCCTGGCTTGGAATTCCTCCGGCATCGCGAATTCGGAAGCCTGCTTGAATTTCACCTTCAAGCCGGCTTTTTCCACTTCCCGGACGCTGGTGAACCGGATTTGGCGCGCCGCCTGCACGTTCTTCGTTTGCTGGATGAGCACGCCTTTGGGATCCTTCAACAAGGCGCCTTTGAAGAACAGCACCGCGCAATAATCCTTGAACGCATGGATGAGGACGATGTTGTCGTCCCCGAGCGTGTAACAGGGACAGCCCCATTTCAAAACCTCGGTCAGTCCACAGTCCAGGATGAGAGCCCTCAACTTCTTCGTTTCCAGCCGCCACTTTTCGGCCTTCTCGAAAAACCAATCGACCTTGGGATTCGTTTTGTTCATGCCCCCAAAATAATTTCGTTTCCTGACTACGGATTTGACATGGCGATCGTCTTGGCGCGGCAAAATTCGATGGGCCGGATTTCGATTCCCCACCCCATTTTCACCCGAACATGTATCATAAATAGGTTGGCATGACAAATACTTGTATCTTTTTCTGCTGCAGCCGTGACTAAATACAATTTATAACGCGATATAAGGCATTTATTCCACAGTATAATGCCCCACAAGAAAGGGAATAACCTATATCTTCAATGCCATCCGCTTGGGCCTTCTACCCAGCATCCCATGCGCCCAAGGAAACCTTTTTTTGGAGTTGCCATGGAACTCTATCTCATCACTCGGCGTCGTTTTCTGAAGCAATCTTCCGTGGCCATGGCCGGATTGGCCTTGTCCGGCGGCCTTGGGTCGAAACTTTTCGCCGCCAACGCGGCCAGCGTGTCGATTTTGGTTTCCCCCAGCGATACTCTCGCCGGATCGATTCCTCCCCAATGGGCCATCACCCAGCTTAGGCAAGCCATACAGGGATTGGGAGTCGTTGTGCAAGTGATCGGGGACATTTCCCTCGCTCCTGCGGGGGATCAAGTTGTTGTCGTCAGTTCGAGAACGGCATCTCTAGCCACTCAAATCGGCGGAAATATACCCACGACCCCGGAGGCAATAGCCTTGATTCCCGGTACTCTTTCCGGACGACCCGTATTGCTTGCCTCGGGAAACGATGCGCGGGGTTTGGTTTATTCCGTGCTTGAGCTCACCGATCGCGTTTTGTATACGAATTCGGTCCCCGCCGCATTGACGCTGACCCAACCCATCGTCGAAGAGTCGCATAACTTGGTTCGCAGCATTTGCCGGTCCTTCCAAAGTGAAGCCGAAGACAAACCCTGGTTCAACGACAGAGCTTTTTGGACGGAATATTTGTCCATGCTCGCCGCCGAAAGGGTGAATCGATTCAATCTCGGTTTTGGCCTGGGCTACAATTTCGGCAATCCCGCGGCCAGTACGCCGGACGACTATTTGCTTTTCATCTACCCCTTTCTGGTATCCGTAGGAGGCGTTTCGGTATCGGGCGTCAGCGCCACCGAGCGCGATGCCAATCTCGCCATGTTGAAATTCATTTCCGACGAAACCGTCAAACGGGGAATGGATTTCCAATTGGGCATTTGGTGCCATTCCATCGTTTACACCAATGGTGCCCATGCTTTGCAGGGCCTTGCCACGACCAACGGCGGAACCGTGCATGCGAATTATTGCCGCGACGCGCTGTCCGCGATATTGACGGCCTGTCCGAATATCTCCGGTTTAACGATCCGCGTCCATAATGAAAGCGGTATTCCCACCGGCAACTACACTTTTTGGCAAACCCTTTTCAGTGCCGTCACGCCTTTTGTGAACGCGGGCCGA
>JBGPFT010000169.1:0-5385 GCA_041483475.1 Fibrobacteria bacterium
AGCCGCGCCGGCGATAGAAAAAGCCGTATCCCAGCCAGAAAATCGTTTTTGCGGTTCGGAAGCGAGAGTGTCAAAGCACGCCTGGAGCCCTGCCATTGCACCCATCAGAAAGATGGTTTCTCGGAAGCGCATACTCCAATAAACTAAGAGGGCACGGCATAAAAAACCGATAAAAAATCGGTGCGTGTTGTTTCACCGGCAAAACGGGGATAAAGCCGAGATTTCCCGGTACTCCCTTCCATCCATCTTGAAATACCGCGTCACCTCCCCGTTTGTCACCAGCACGTTCGCTGCCTTGATCCGCTCCGCGTATCTCCGCACCTGATCCGCAACGCGTTCGTCGAGCTTGATTCCGGGCGCCTTGCATTCCGCCAATAGCCACGGTTTCAAACCGCCGCTTTTGCCCGCCGGTTCCCATACCACTACGTCGGCGCGATGTCGGCAGGTCGGGTCCAAGGCCGAAAGCGAATATTCCACGGCGATTAAACGCGGCGGAACTTCCAGTTTTTCGATCAGCCAACGCACGAGGGCTTGACGTACGCGCTCTTCCGGCTGGGAAGCCACGGATTTGCCGCGTACGGGATCGAAAAGTTTTTTTGACGATGGCACGAAAAAAATCCGTCAAAAATGCCAGGGCCAGCGTCGCTCCGCCTTAAGCCACATCCAAGTTACAGGAAAGAGCAACACGATATCCCGCAGCAGGGAAAACCAGGTTTCCCCGGCGTCGGCCGCGCCTTCGATGTCGAAGCAACCGCAGGCGATGCCCAAACCGCGGGCCAAGGCCTGCCCCAAGGCGACGATGAACATGAGCAGCAACAGCAATACGCCGGCCGAGGCGTCTTTTTCGAAAGGGGTGAACAACAAGGCCAGGCCCACGACGATTTCACCCGCCGGAAGCAGCGCCGAAAATCCGTTCACGGCGAAACTCGGAAGGAATTGATATTGCGCCACCAACATGGCGAAACCCTTGGGATCGGTGAATTTCGGGTAAGCCGCGAACAGGAACATCAGGGCCAAGGCGACGCGCAACCACGATTTCACCGCGGAGGAGAGGGGCTTGTGGCGACGGCGCGAAGCCAATATCCCGGCGACGAGCAGAAGAGCGCCGATTCCGGAAAGCATACCGTGCCGGGCCAATTCCTTCCCGGCCGTCTTGAATCCCCCCGCCACGCCTTGCGCGAACGAAAGCGCAGGCCAGCCTTCCGGTTTGGGAAGGATTTCGGGACTGCCGATCCATTCCACCCGATGGGGATTCACAACATTGTTGCCGACACCCAACAGCAGGGCGGCGGAGAACAGGAGCGCCAAAACACGGAGGTTCATAGGGAGAAAAATACAACACCCTCACCCCCTCGACCCCCTCTCCATTATTAAACGAATGGAGAGGGGGAGAACGGATGAAGCGTCTTTTCTTTAATCGAATTCTGCAAACATTTCGACCTTCCCCTCTCCATGCGTTTAGGCATGGAGAGGGGCTAGGGGTGAGGCCTTCAGGAAATCCTCAAGCTTGTTTGTTTAACTTTGCTTCCTCGATGTCCATTTTGACGAAACTTCGCTCCGGCCCCACTTTGTCCTATGAGTTCTTCCCTCCCAAGAACCCAGCCGGTTGGGGCACCTTGTACGGCACCCTCGCCGAGGTCAGCCGGCAAAGCCCGGACTTCGTTTCCGTGACCTATGGCGCGGGCGGATCCACGCGCCAGAAAACCGTGGAGCTGGTGGGCCGCATCAAGGGCGAGCTGGGTATGGAAGCCATGGCCCATCTCACCTGCGTGGGCCATTCCCGGGACGAGATCCGCGCCATCCTCGAATCGCTATGGAACTCCGGCATACGCCACGTATTGGCCTTGCGCGGCGACCCACCGAAAGGCGACGCGGCCTTCAAGCCCCATCCGGAGGGATTCGCCCATGCCACGGACCTGATCCGCTTCGTCAAGGCTAATTTCGGCTTTGCCGTGGGCTGCGCCTTCTACCCCGAGAAGCATGTCGAGGCGAAATCCCTGGACGAGGACATGGGTTATTTGAAAGCAAAGCAGGATTGCGGCGCGGATTTCGCCATCAGCCAGCTTTTCTTCGACAACGCCAACTTCTTCCGTTTCCGCGAAAAAGCCGCCGCCATCGGCGTTTCCATCCCCTTGCTGGCCGGTATCATGCCGGTTTTGGAGCTGACCCAACTCCCCCGCTTTCGCGAATTGTCGGGCTGCACCATCCCGGAAAAGCTGACGGCGTTTCTCGGCGCGGGCCCGGACGTATTGCCACGCGGCATCGACTTCGCCACCGAACAATGCCGGGAATTGCTGCAAGGCGGCGCCGCCGGCATCCATCTCTATTGCCTGAACCGTCATCAGTCAGTGGTGCGCATCACCGAGAATCTGCGCGGGCTCGGTTCCCTTCCGCGCAAAGCCTGAATCCGCCCCCATGGCGTGGTTCTCCCAACGGCGGCATGATGGAGAATCCGGTCCCAACGATTTGACCCGGGCCTTGGAAACACGGCGCAGCACCGGCCTCCCGATCCTGGATCTCACCTTGTCCAACCCCACGCAATGCGGATTGCGCGGCCCGGAAGGGTGGGCCGAACTTCTGAATCATCCTGATGTGGTTTCCTATGACCCGAATTCGCAGGGATCATTGAAAGCGCGGGAAGCGATTGCCGAATATTATGCCGGGAGAGGAATATCAATTCAACCGGAGGATCTTTTTCTGACCTCCGGCACTTCGGAAGGTTATTCACATCTGTTCAAACTTATTTGCGACCCAGGTGACACGCTTCTAGTTCCGCACCCCTCCTATCCCGTGCTGGAAACCTTGGCGGACTTGGAAGGGATAAAGCGCGCGCCCTATGATCAAATCTCCTCTCTGCAATTCGACGACAGGGCCCGGGGCCTATGCGTGGTGCAACCGAACAATCCCACGGGGAAAATATTGGGCGGAGAGGATTCGGCCCGGTTGCGAAAACTGGCGGAGGAACGCGGGTTCGCCTTGATCGTGGACGAGGTGTTTTCCGATTACACCTTCGGGTCTTCACCGCCCCTGCTGCTGGACGGCCCCCTCGTGTTCACCTTGAACGGCCTGTCCAAGCTGCTGGGGTTGCCGCAACTCAAGCTGGCGTGGATTCACGTGGGGGGAAGCGGCTCCTCCCTCAAGGCCGCGGCCAAACGACGCCTGGAATGGATTTGCGATGCCTATCTCAGCGTGGGCGGTCCGGTCCAAGCCGCCTGTCCCGAACTGTTGCGACGCCGGGCGGAATTCCAAAAACCCATTCAAGAACGTCTCCACGCCAATCTCGCGTCGCTGCGCACCTTGGCCGAAACCACGGATCGCTTTCAACCCCTGTGGCCGCAAGGCGGATGGTGCGTTCCCCTCCGATGCCCCGGAATCGAAGACGACGAGGCTTTCGCCGTGCAATTGCTGGAATCCGAAGGCGTCCTGGTCCATCCCGGCTATTTCTTCGATTTCGAAGCCGACGACATCATCGTCGTCAGCCTGTTACCCGAACCGGAAATATTCCGACAAGGAATGGAAAACTTGCTGCGGTATTTAACCCCATGAACACCCAGGAAAAAGTCCGCCGTTATTACTTGGCCGCCACCTCGGATTATCTCCGCTATTACGAGACCGAATGGCATCACCACATGCATTACGGGTTCCAGCGGAACTTGCCCGAGGGAGGCAATCCTACCGAAAATTTGGTCCGCTATTTGGCCGACGTATGCGTACTCAAGGCGGGCGATCGGGTTCTGGACGCGGGTTGCGGCGTGGGAGGCACGGCGATTTGGCTGACAAAGGAAAAGGGGTGCGCTTGCGTCGGCCTGAACCTGATGGAATTCCAGCTTCGTCTGGCGCGCGGATTCGCTTCAAAAAAAAAGGCACGCGTTTCCTT
Source organism: Fibrobacteria bacterium (assembly GCA_041483475.1). Lineage (GTDB taxonomy): Bacteria > Fibrobacterota > Fibrobacteria > UBA11236 > UBA11236 > UBA11236. The sequence continues at coordinate 3,878 of JBGPFT010000169.1, forward strand.
CGCGGCCGGCGACTTCATGCATCCCCCTTTTGCCGCGGATTCCTTCGACGCCGTCGTCGCCATCGAAAGCTTCGATCATGCCCCGGATAAACCGGCCTGGGTCCGATGCATGGCTGGTTTGTTGCGTCCGGGAGGCAAATTGCTGATCGTGGACGGATTCAAGGCGGAAGCGCCCTTTTTACGGGAACAGCGTTCGGCATATGAAAAATTCCTGGCGGGTTGGGCCGTCCCCCATCTTTGCACGGTGGCTGATTTGAAATCCTGGGGCATAGACGCGGATCTGGAAACCCTTCACGACGAGGACATCACCCCCGACGTGCTTCCCCACGCCTCCGCCATCCGCCGCTTCGCCTTCTTTTTCGTTCCACTGCGATTCGTCCTCCTTCGCCTGGGCCTCAGCCCCCGGGAAAAGCTGGGCAATGCCCTGGCCACATGGCATCAATACCGGACGCTGAAGCAAGGGCTGTGGAGCTATCGGGTCATGGTGTTCAAGAAGCCTCTCGCTCCCTAAACAGCGTTGAACAAATCCATCTGCCCAGCTGGTTGCCGCTTCCGCCCGCTTTGCCTCGGGATCAACCCCATCAGCCTTTCCCCCGTCAGCAACCCATGGCGGGCGGCATGGACGCGGAAGAGATCCTCGATCAAATCGGCCATCGGGCCCGAGCCCCGCATGCGCGATCCGAAAGCGGTGTCATAAAGTTCCCCTTGCCGGGTTTCACGGATATGGTGCTCCACCTTTCCCGCGACCTCGGGCAAAGCGGAACGCAGCCGGGTCAGGAACACCTCGCGCACGGCTCCAGGCAGGCGCAGCAAGGTATAGAAGGCGAAACGGGCTCCGGCTTCCGCGGCGCGTTTCAGCAATCTGGGAATATCGCTGTCGTTCAGGCCGGGGATCACGGGACCTATGGATATCCCCGTGCAAATGCCGGCAGCCGCCAATTTTTCCAGGGCCCGGAAGCGCTGTTCCGGCGCCGCGACATAGGGTTCAAGGAGATTTGCATGCTTCTCGTTCCAAATCGGAATGGATAAAACCGCGTTCACTCCGCCGCCTTGCGAAAGTTCCCTCAGCACGTCGATGTCCCGGAGGATGAGCGGAGATTTGGTGATCACGCCCGCGCCGTTTCCCGCCTCGGCGCAAACCTGGAGGCAGCGCCGCGTCAGCCGCAGTCCGTGTTCGGCGGGCTGATAGCAGTCGGTGACACCGGAAAAGGCGATGGGTTCGCCCAGCCATTTCGGCGAAGCCAATTCTCTCCGCAACAGCTCCGGCGCGTTGACCTTGGCCACGATGCGGGTGTCGAAATCGGTTCCGGCGCTCCACCCCAGGTATTCGTGATAGGGCCGGGCATAACAATAGGCGCAGGCATGGGCGCAACCGCGATAGGGATTCGCCGAATAACGGAAAGGGAGATCGGGACTGTCGTTGCGGGACAGAAGCGACTGGGCGGTTTCGCGATAGAGCTTGAGGCCTTGGGGACGTTCCACGCCCTCCTCGTATTCGACGGCCAGGG
>JBGPFT010000170.1:0-5342 GCA_041483475.1 Fibrobacteria bacterium
CCAGGCCGCGCGCGCGCTGGGGTTGGGGGAGAAGACGGGAATCGATCTAGACGACGAAAAGGCCGGCACTTTGATGGACTCCGCTACTTACAATCTCCGCTTCGGGGATCGGGGTTGGCGCTGGTCGCCCGGCCTGATTCTGAATCTTTCCATCGGCCAGGGGCAAATCGTCACGCCCTTGCAATTGGCCAATTACGTGGCCGCCCTGGCCGATGGTCAAAGACAATATCGTCCCCATTTATTGCGGGAGGTTCTGGACGGGGACGGAAAAGTTTTCATTCAGGCTCAGCCGGAAATCCTTCGGGAGTTGAAGATCTCCTCCCAGACCCACGCGGCCATTCTTCAGGCCATGGCCCAGGTGGTGAATTCTCCCAAGGGGACGGCCGGGAGGGCGCGGCTTCCGGATATCACCGTGGGGGGTAAAACGGGATCGGCCGAGAATCCGCATGGCGATCTAACGCATGCTCTGTTCATCTGTGCCGCGCCGCTCGAAAACCCCCGCATCGCCATCGCGGTGGTGATTGAGAACATCGGGCATGGCGGTTCATTCGCCGCCCCTCTGGCGGGGGCTTTGCTCAAGAGGTTTTTCGAGCATGCGCCGCGGGGATGACGCCCGCGGGGCCTGGGATTGGCCCCTGCTGGGGGCCGTGGCGGCCTTGCTCGTTCTCGGCATTCTGATCGTCTATTCGGCGACCTTCGAGGAGGCGGGACGTCATTGGCAAAAGCAACTTTTATTCGCCGGCATGGGTTTGGTGGCCATGACCGGATTGTACCTGGTGCCGCCCCGGTTTTTTTACGCGGCCGCCTACCCCCTTTATCTTTTTTCCCTTCTTCCTCTGCTGTACATCATCCTTTTCAAGGCCGATTCGGTGGAGCGATGGATCGCTCTTCCGGGCGGTTTCAACCTCCAACCCAGCGAACTCACCAAGGTGGTGTTGCTTCTGGCCATGGCGCGCCTGCTTTCATTCCATCCGCTGAGCTTGGCTCGCCCCAGGACCCTGGTGGCTCCGGCCTTGCTGTTCATCGTTCCTTTCGCCTTGGTGTTGAAGGAACCGAATCTGAGCACGGCCCTGAGCTTCGTGGCGATGACCGCCATAATGATGTTCTTCGCCGGGCTGTCGACGCGCGATCTTTTCCTCATCGTGTCGCCGGTATTGTCGGTGGCTCTGACTTTCAGCCATCTGGCCTGGGCGCTGTTCTTCATAATCCTGATCGGGGTGATGTGGTGGACTCGGACCAGCCTCAAGGCCATGGCGCTTTTCATCTTCATGAACATCACCGCCGGGTATGGAGCCATCTTCGTTTGGAACCGGGTGTTGTACGCCCATCAACGGGATCGCATCCTCACCTTCATGGATCCGCAGCGAGATCCCCAGGGAGCGGGCTACCAGGTTTTGCAAAGCAAGGTGGCCATCGGCTCGGGTAAGCTGCTGGGGAAGGGCTTTTTGCACGGCTCCCAGACCAATTTGAGCTTTCTCCCCGAGGAGCGCACCGATTTCATCTTTTCCGTGCTCGGAGAGCAATTCGGGTTTCTCGGCTGCTCGCTGGTGTTGGCTCTGTATGTGTTTCTGCTCCATCGCATATTGCGCATCGCGGTGGACAGCCGCAGCCGCTTCACCGCCCTTACGGCGGTGGGGTTGGCGGGGATTCTCGGGTTCCACGTGCTGGTGAACATTTCCATGACGGTGGGACTGATGCCCGTCACCGGGCTGCCGCTGCCCTTCTTTTCCTACGGGGGTTCTTTCCTAGTCTCCTGCCTTATGATGCTGGGCATCGTGCTCAACCTGCGGGCGCATGGCGACTATCTTTGAATCCGCCCTTAGAACCCTGAGGGAATTCGGGCTTTGGGCCGAGGCCTGGTTCATCCCTCCGGCCTGCATCCATTGCGGCGGCCGGCGTTTCGGGAGCGGTCCCCTCTGTTTCCGATGCCTCCGGGTTTTGCTGGAGGGAGCCGGAAAGGATTTTCTCCCGGAAGGGGATGGGATCCGTGCGCTGTACCGTCTTTCCCCTCCGCTGCAATCTTTGATCCACGGTTTCAAATACCGGCGCTTCCGGAAGCATATCCGATTTCTTTGCTCGGAATTGCGGAGGCGTCCCGCATTGATTAAGGCCCTGGGGAAATCGGACGGCATAGTGCCCGTGCCCTTGCACCCGGCGCGGCGACGGGAGCGGGGTTATAACCAGGCCGAGCTCATCTCCCGGGAAATCGCCCGGCGCTGCGGATTACCGGTCTTACCGGGAGCGTTATTCCGGATCCGTCCGACCACGTCGCAAACCCGGCTCGGGGAGGAGGAAAGGGCCCGCAACCTGGCCGGAGCTTTTCGAGCCGTTTCGGAAATGGTATCGGGGAAGAGAATATTGTTGGTGGATGATGTCTATACCACCGGCAGCACCTTGCGCCATTGCCGTGACGAACTTTTGCGCGCCGGCGCCACCGAGGTGGGCGCTTTTGCCCTGGCTTGGGTAAAAAGGCATTATCCCCGCGAGAGTGGCGCTGATTCTAAAAAACCCAGTTAGGGTTTCGAAATTTCTAGGAAATCGGCGGGTCATACCGAGGACTAGATTTACGATTTCAATGAGAGACGGTTTTTTTAACAGCGCGTTGTTCTGCGCCGCGTTGTTCGGATCGGCGGCGATCGTCAAAGCCGAGGAGGAAGACGAGGACCAGGGCCCCGGTCCCGAACCCGGCGTGATCCGCGAGGAAACGTACTTGTCCACTTACTATCAAGCGAACGCATTGAGAAAAATGGCCGCGTCCACGGCCGTGCCTTGGGTGTCCCAAGGCCCTTATGGAATGGGTCGCATCAACGATGTGGAGGTGGATCCCACCAATGACCAAATCATCTATGTCGGTGCGGCCAGCGGCGGAATTTGGAAATCCACCGACGGTGGAAATTCCTATGCCCAGATATTCAACGACTTTGATCAAAGCATCGGCGCCATCGCCGTGGATCCGAACAATCCCCAAATCGTCTGGGCGGGCGGCGGGGAAAATATGTACGGAGGGGGCTCCCTGACCTATCCCGGTACGGGGATTTTCAAAAGCATCAACGGCGGCGCATCCTGGCAAAAAATGGGCCTGGATTCCTCGTTTTACATATCGCGAATAGCGGTTACACCCGGAAATTCCAACCAGATATTCGTCGCGGCGCAGGGAAGCGTATGGGGGAAGAACACCTATCGCGGCGTTTATCGCACCGAGGATGGAGGCGACACTTGGGCGCAGGTTTTAGGACCGCGGGCGGGCAACATTACCGCCGGCGACGATTCCACCGGGGCCGTCGACGTGAGGGTGTCGCCGACCACCCCCGCCCGGGTGTTCGCCAATTTCTTTTCCGCCCAGCGTCTTCCCTATGCGCGCAGTTGGGGCGGGCCCAGTTCCAGGGCATGGCGCTCGGATGACGGCGGAACCACCTGGACCGTGCTGGGCGCGGCCGAAGGACTGCCCACCACCGATTTGGGGAAAAGCACCATGGACATATGCGTTTCCAATCCCAATATCATTTACATGGTGTATTTCACGGCCGCCAATACCTTGAAGAACATTTACAAATCGACGGATGGAGGGTTGAACTGGGCGACGCTCGGTTCTCTGAACGGCAACTCCGCCGCCTTGTATTCCTATTACGCGCATACCTTCGGCCAAATCCGCGTCAATCCCGTCGATCCCAATGACGTGGTGGTCCTGGGGCTGAGTTCTTACCGTTCCACCAATGGGGGAATCAGTTGGTCCCGGTGTTTCAATGGAGCGCATGCCGATCATCGCACCATGGCTTGGAGCCGCGCCAACGGGAATAACGTCTATCTGGGCGATGACGGGGGCCTCAAGAAAAGCACGACGGGACCCAACGGAGGTCTCACCGCCACAGGCACAGGCGCTGCCGGAATGAACATCGCGCAGCTTTACAGCTTGGACGTGGCTCCAGACGATGCCAATTACCGTTATGCCGGCTTCCAAGACAATGGGGCGCAATACACCACCGATGGCGGCACCAGTTGGAACCTGTTCGTCGGAGGAGATGGCATGCAGATCCGCGTGGATCATGGCGCGCCCTCCAACGTGATTGGGGCCTTGCAATACGGCGCTTTTTCGCGCTCGTCCCTGCGTGGATCCGGAGCGGCCGCAATCACCTATCCCGGGAGCCGCAAATTGTGGGATGCCGGTGTGGCCATAGATTCGGTCAGCGGATTTTCATATCTCGGCAGCGAATTCGTAAGCCGTGCCCTCCGCGGCAGTGCCACTTATACGCAAATCAGCAACGACCTGACCAACGGTGATCACTCCGTGGCCAATTACCCCATGGGAAGTGTTTCCGCCATTTCGGCGCATAACAATGTCGTTTTCGCGGGCACCGACGATGGAAATGTTTGGGTAAATCAGTCCGCTTCCACGGGATCGAACTGGACGCGCATCCGCAATGGCGACGGCACCGGCCCCGGCACCGGGGAGCGCGCTTACGACGGCTGGATCAAACTGATCCAGCCGGATTATAGCGTGTCCAATGGCAGTTCGGCGTTTATCGGTATTTCTTATTTCCGTTGGGGGTTCCAGTTCTGGAAACCCACGATTTACAGAATGAACAATTACGGATTGGGAGGCTCGGGTTCAGCGGATTGGCAGGATATCAGCGGCGACCTCCCCCCCCGCATCAACGCCAACAAGGTGGTGAAAGCCGCCAACGGCTATTTGTACGCGGCGACGGATTACGGCCCCTACTTTTCCACCAACGGAGGAGTGAATTGGTCCTGGCTGGGCGATCGGACTTCCTTGCCGGTGGTTCCGGTCAACGACCTAGTCATTCACCAGGCTACCAATACCTTGTACATCGGCACTTATGGTCGGGGTATTTGGAGCTATCCCTTGGATCAAGTGCCGCCTGTTCAGGAAAAGGACAGAACCCTGGCCGGAGCGGGGGCCCAATTTCTGAAAAATTTCCCAAACCCCGTTTCGACCTTGATGCGCATACAGTTCCAGGTGAGCAGGCCCCAAAACCTGTTCTTGGCGATTTACGATTTTTCGGGACGCCAGGTGCGGGTTCTCTTGGATAAAAAGGTGGACGCCGAGAAGGCTTACGCCCTCTCCTGGGACCGGACCAACGATCAAGGGGCCAAGGTCAACGCGGGAACCTATATCCTGCGAGCCATCGGCGACAAGGTGACATTGGCCAGAAAAGTCGATGTGAGATAAGAGCGGATTCGGCGCGGGCTGAGGCCTCATGCAAGGGTGGAATCGGTGAAACAACAAGTCTTCGCCGCGGTTGCGTCCGCCTTTTTTTCCTGCGCTTCGGTCAAAACCCGCGATGTCGCGGCCAAACCCGATTGCCCCGAGGTCGCGCGGCCGG
>JBGPFT010000171.1:0-5340 GCA_041483475.1 Fibrobacteria bacterium
AGCGCCTTTCCCAACTGCGCGAGGAATACGCCGCCAAGGTTTTCGACGATTTGCGCGCCTTGGACATACGCCTGGCCGCCGATTCCGGAAAAACGGTGCCCCCGCGCCTGCGCGACGTTCCCTGGGTGCGCCAGGTGGAAATCGGACCGGCGGCCATCGCCCAAGCCCGCAAACAGGAAAGCGAGAGGTTCTACCAGATCGAACGCTATCAAAGCCGCGCCGACAACGAGTACCGGGAAATCAGCCAATACTCCGTGGAGATTCACAAGAAATTCGCCATCCCGGCCGCCTGCCTGGTGTTCGTGCTGGTGGGAGCTCCCCTGGGTGTCATGGCCCGCCGCGGCGGCATCGGCACGGGCGTGCTGTACAGCATTTTCTTTTTCCTGATCTATTGGGTGGGGATGATACGGGGCGAGGCGCTGGCGGATCGCCTGGCGCTTTCCCCCTGGGTCGCCATGTGGGGGCCGAACCTGTTCGTGGGATTTTGCGGACTTTGGCTGGTATGGCGGATGGCCCGGGAGAAGTACGTGCCTTCGGCGCGCACTCCCTGGCAAAGGTTGCGGGCCTTGTTCCGCCGGCTCCGTCCTCCGGCGGTGGACGGATCGGCATGAAAATCGTCACCCGCCTGGTGCTCAAAAACTTCCTGGGCCTTTTCCTCCTGTGCTTTTTTTCCGCCACGGTCATTTTCATCGTCATCGATTTCGTGGGCAACAGCCGCGTCTGGCTTTCCCGGCCCCCCGAGGATCGCTACCAGTATTACCTGAACTACCTCCCGTACATCACCTATCTCGTCTGTCCCATCGCCTTGCTTTTGGCCGCCGTGTTCGCGGTGGGGAACATGGCCAAGCATCTGGAACTGGTGGCGCTGCGCGCCGCCGGAGTACCGGTGATCCGCATCCTTTCGTCCTTGCTTTTGGCGGGAGCCTTGCTCAGCATCGGGATGTTCTGGCTCCAGGACAAGGTGCTTCCGGAGGCCAATCACCGGCGTTTCCTCATCAACGAACCCGGCTCCGACGAATTCGCCGGCGGCGATCCGCGCGAACGCTCCAATTACCTCTACATCGGGCAGGACGGGACCCAGTTGTATTTCCAATACTACAACGGGACCCGGCGGGAAGGCACCAACGTGACTGCGCTCCGGCTCAGAAAGGGCGCGCCCATTCTGCGGGTGGACGCGGTTTCGCTGAAATGGGATTCGGGTTGGAAATTCCTCTCGGGTACGAAGCGGGAATTTCGCGGCGATTCGGTGCGGGCCGAGACCTTCCGCGAATGGCGCTTCGCGGATTTCCACGATCGACCCGGGGAATTGCTCGACGATCGCGCCTATCCCGACGAGATGGCCATGTCCGAGCTGCGCCAGCGCGTGTCGGTGCTGCTCCGCAACGGGGAGCCGGCCCATGCCCTGCGAACCCATTGGCATTTCCGCATCGCCACCGCCCTGGTGAATTTCTTCATGGGCGCCATGGGCGCCGCGTTGGCCGTCAACACCGTCCGTTCCGGCCTAGCGCGGAACTTCGGCATCGCCCTGCTCATCACTTTCCTTTACTATGTGGCATTGCGTCTCGGTTTGGTCATGGGGGAAAATGGCAGCCTGCCGCCGCCCATGGCGGCCTGGTTCGGCAATATCGTCTTCCTACCCTTGGGAATTTTCCTGTGGTGGCGGGCGGTGCGGGTATGAATTACCCGGAATTGGCCGCCGGTTTTTTCCTCGGGGCCGCCGGGATCGCGGCGCTATGGTATGGGCGCGGCCGAGGTGTTCGATCGCCCGGTCCGACCTCGCCGGAACCGGATTCCAGGCCAGAGCCGAACACCCAGAGTTTCCTGCGTCTGCCCCCTTCCGACTCGGCCCCGGATCGATTGGCGCCGCCTCCGGAGGAGAAGGGCACTTTGCGCGCCTTGGACGAAGCCCTGGATGAAGCCTTGCAGGACTTGCTGGCCTTGCTGAAGGAGGCTTTTCCCCAAAGCCATACCGCGGGCGTTTTTTTTCCGGGACGGGGCGAGGGCTGGTATTTACGGGTGTGGGTGAGCGGGGCGGAATCGCTGATTCCCGGCGCGACCATCGCGCCACAGCATGGATTGATCGGCCGCCTGCTGAAGGAGGACGCGACGCGCGTGTTCGAAGGGGATATCCCAGCCGATTCGACTCAGTTGCATTACTATGAAAAGGACGAAGGCGTACGCTCCTTGATGGCGGTTCCCATTCCCGCGGCCGGGGCGCGCCGGGGCGCGCTATTTCTCGACAGCCGGAAACCGCAGGCTTTCGACGCCAAGGCGCTGGAGCGGCTGGAAGGTTGCGCCCGCTGCGCCGGCATGCTGGCCTATTACGCCTACCTCGCATTCGAATACGGCCAGAATCACGAGCGGCTCCAGCATTTTTCCCGTTATCAGCGCAAATTCCTCGAGCACATGTCCGTGGAGGAAATCGTCGGCGTAGTGGGCAATTACATGCGCGAATCCATCGAGGCCGACCGGCTCTACATCGCCGCGCGGGAAAAGCCGGGATCGGACCGGGCCTTGGTGCTGGCCGCCGAGGGCATGGACTCGGAGCGTTTGCGGGGTTTTCGTTTTTCCCCGAGGGAAGGCGGCCTGTTGCAATTGGCTTTCGCCAAGGAGCAGGTGGTCAACCGGGTATTCAAGGGATCCGCGCCCGTATTCCGCATGAGCCCTTCCGAGCCTTACAGCGCCGCGATGCGCAATCTCCTGGCCGTGCCCGTGCCTACCGACCGGGGGGTGCATATGGTTCTGTGCGTCGAATCCTCCAAAGCCGCGCGCTTTCCCGATGCTTACCAGGGGCTTTTGCTCGCCATCGCCCGCGCGGCCGGTTTCGCCCTTTCCCGCGCCCACCTGGTGCAGGAAAAGGAGGAACTGGCCAGCCGTGACGGTCTCACCGGCGTGCTCAACCATCGCGCCTTCCAGGAGCGTTTTCGCGAAGCCCTGCTCCAGGCCCAACGCGGCGGACGGCGCGTGGCCCTGCTTATGATCGACATCGATTTCTTCAAGCGCGTCAACGATACCTACGGGCATCCCGTCGGGGATTTGGTCCTGCAGGAAACGGCGCGAATTCTGGAACAAAACGTCCGGCCCGGCGTGGACATGGTGGCCCGTTACGGGGGCGAGGAATTCGTTTGCATGCTTCCCGATGCCGATTCCCTGCGCGCGCTCGATACGGCCGAACGCATCCGCCGGGGCTTCGAAGCGAAGGAATTCGATTTGGGACAAGTCCGATTCTGCGCCACCTTGAGCATCGGTGGCGCCCTGTTTCCCGACGATGCGCGTCAGGGCAAGGATGTGTTGGAAAAAGCCGACAAGGCTTTATATAAAGCCAAAGAAGGCGGCCGCAACCGGGTAATTCTGTATCATTGAACGCTATGCATCGGTTTACTGATTTTTAACCTGAATCGTCACTTTGGGTGTAATAATTACACGACCTCCATATGCTCTTTGTTTCAGAAATACACATTCATTGTAGCGAAAATTTTCTCTTCAAACGGTATTGCATGCGGCATGGCGTTTTTATTATCCTTTATCGCATCAATCGCCCGTGACTTGATTCATCGGGTGATATCGAACCTCCTCCACCCCTTTTCCCCCAAAAGGGTGTGTTGGCCGGCCCTGCCAGGCGAAAGCTTGGCAGGGTTTTTTTTGGGATGAAAATGGAAAGCCAAAATCCAGAGCAGAGATCGGGCGCGCAGGACGAACGTTTTTTGCGCATGGCTTTGGACGAAGCGCAAAAGGGCGCCGAGGAGGGTGAGGTTCCCATCGGTTGCGTGATCGCCAAGGACGGGAAGGCGATCGGCCGCGATCACAATCGCATGGAAACGCTCAAGGATTCCACCGCGCACGCGGAAATCCTCGCGATCGGCGCCGCCTGCCAGAAACTGCAGAATTGGCGATTGGACGGGTGCACCTTGTACGTGACCTTGGAACCCTGTCCCATGTGCGCGGGAGCCATCCTCAACAGCCGCGTGGCGCGCGTGGTATTCGGCGCCCGGGACAAACGCCTCGGGGCGCTGGGTTCGACCTATGACATCCTGAACGAAAATCCTATAAACCGGGAAGTGGAGGCGGAGGGGCCGGTGATGGAGAAGGAGTGTTTGGATTTGTTGCAGGATTTTTTCCGGGAAATGCGGGCGAAAAAAAAGGTTTAAGTTTTATCCGCTCATCCCGGGAAAGCCAGACCCCACGCAATGGGGGAGGTCCGAACCCCGCCAGGGCGAAAGCAGCAACGGTAGGCACCGATCCGATGTGCCGTGTCAAAGTCTGACAAGTACCGGGATGGGTTTTTTAACGCAGTACTCGGATCCCCGTCTCCGCGAAAAACTCATCCAGATCCAAAAGATGATCTTCCTTCTCCATCCGCTCCGGATAAAGGATGCCTTCGAGGTGATCGAATTCGTGTTGGAAAATGCGGGCTACGAAACCTTCCAGTAAGATTTCGTGCGGTGCGCCGAAGCGATCGAGGAAGCGGGCACGGAGGCCGTGTTGGCGTGGCACTTTGCCTCGAAAACCCGGAACGCTGAGACAACCTTCCCAGTCTTTTTCCACGGGCCCGAAAGTTTCCAGGATTTCCGGATTCACGATGGGGGTGGGATCCATGCTGGGGGATTCCGGATACCGTACCGAAGGCTTGGGCGCGAGGATGAACGCGCGCAGGTTTTTCCCGACCTGGGGCGCGGCGATGCCGACGCCGAGATTCTCTTCGCCGCTGGTGATCAAATCGTCCAGGAATTTCTGGAATTCCGGGGAGCGGATATCCGGGACGGGATCGGATTTCCGCGCGAGCAGCGGGTCCCCACGCTTGAGCAGATTCATGTTTCCCTTTTCGCCGTCGGTTTGACTCCCAAACCGGGGCTATCATTTGGGTGCAATAATCCGTCCTTGAATATAGGACCCTGAAACGGATCTTCCGCCAAAAGCCAGGCGCCGTCGAGATCGGCCCAATCGGTTTTCTGGGCCAGGGTCAGCCCGGCCGAGATGAGAAGCGAGGATTCCAGCATGCAGCCGACCATCACTTTCAGGCCCAGGCGGTGCGCCTCCTGGAGTATGGCGGTCGCGGGGGTCAAGCCTCCGCATTTCACCAACTTGATGTTGATGCCGGAAAATTTCCCGACGAGTCGCGGCACGTCCGCGAGGGTACCGCAACTTTCATCCGCCAGCAAGGGAAGGGGAGAGGCCTTGAGCAAGGTGGGCATTTCCGCGTCCAGGGCCGGGGGCAGGGGTTGTTCCACCGCTTCCACTCCCAACTCCGCCAACTGGGGAAGAAGGCGGGCGCATTGATCCGGCGACCAGGAGGCGTTGGCATCCACGAGCAGGCGCGGGGCGCCGGCATCGCGCAGGCGA
>JBGPFT010000172.1:0-5324 GCA_041483475.1 Fibrobacteria bacterium
TGCGTCGAGGTGTTCCACGCCGGTTCCTGCAGCAGCCACGCGACGAGGCCGATCGTCTGGGCCTCCGGCGGCGCGGCCGCTAAGTGTAACTCCACGCGAAGCCACTCGTTCCTCCCTTCATCGCGTCCACCGATCCACGGCGAACGCACCAGCGTGTCCGGAAGGGGCCGTCCGCGGTGATCGAGGAAGTGGGCGCTGAGACACGCGCGAGCGTACCGCAGGCGATCCTCGCGGATGTAGGCTTCAATGCGGTAGTCGGTGTTGGCGCGGATTCTGGTCTCCGGGCCGGCGTACTGGTACGCGACGTTCCGGCCTTCGCTGCTCAAGTGGAATGACGGCGGCGCCGTGTGGCCGACATCGAAGTCGAACGACGCGTGCGTGTAGTGGGGAAACCCTGCCGGGCGCAGCGCGTCCCAGTATTTGGGAACATCCCCGAGGTTGCCGCTACTGCGCTCGTCGAAGTCGAAGCGATGGACGATCCGGCTTGCAGACGGCGCGGGCTTGCCGTTTTGAGCGCGCACGGCCGGAACGCCGCCCAGTAGGACGGTGATCGAAACCGCGACGAGCAGCGTGTAAGTGAACTTCGGAGGGGCACGGGGGGATTGGGCGCAGTGCCCACCGAATTCCCAAATTCATCCACCCGACTTAATTCCTGGGTTTTGGCGGCGTGATCCGTTTTGATCCTAAGAAACATATCCTCGACGGGTTGCGACGCGTACATCTCCGCCAAGCCCAGGTTAGGGGAAAGATCCAGCGCCTGGTTGAACAGGGCCTCGGCCTTGGCGCGGCTTTCGGGCTTGGCCGCGTAAATCACGCCCAAGTATTTGCTGGCGAAAACGCGCTCCTCGCGCGTCGCGGAAGCCGGATCGCGCTTGAAGAAAAGCTCCAGGCGTTCGCGCACCGCGTCGAGTTCGCCGTCACGGTAGATTTTCTTGATGCCGTCCATGTCCAGCGACTGGGCGCAGAGGGGGGCGCAAAAAAGCGGCAGAAAAAACAAAAGCCGAGTAGTGGGCATGGCCGGGAAAAGGTAAAAAGCTTTAAAGATACGCGGCTGGATACCGCCAACTTGTCGTTCTATTAACGGCGAAGCATCACTACCTGGTTTTGAACCGGCTCGCCTTCCACCCTCAGTCGGAAAATGGCCTGGCCCATGGGCAAGGAAGCCGTGGGTAAAACCGCTGGATTGGTCCCGGCGGAAATATTGAACGCGCGCATTACCGAGCCGTTCAGGTTGCAAATCTCGGCTTTGGCGTTCTCGGACGCAAATCCACCGAGATTCAGAAACAACAAATCTCCGGATTGGCGGAGAGAAAAATTCTTCGGTTTTTCAAACGTCGATATGGGCGCGGCGGCTTGAACGGTGAACGCTCCGCTGACCAGGTTATAATCGTTGGAGGTGGCGGACGCCGGTTGGAAATCTTGTTGTAATCTGATTTTCGCCTGGGCCGTGGCCGTCGAGGGAACCGTCCACAGGTAGGTTTTTTTGCCCACCGGGGGACTGGCCACGGAAGTAAGGTTGCTCCAATTCGTCCCGCCGTCATTCGAATATTGGACGAATATCAAGGTGGTCGCGAGATGGGCGATAAGCACGTCCCACGTAATCGTCACTTGCTGGCCGAAGCTGAAAGTTTGCCCGCCCACCGTAATCCAAGGTCCGGCAGGCTGAATTTTACGCACCGCCACCGCGCCGTCGAATTCCAAGGAATCGAGATGCCCCCAGGCCACTCCCGTAAGCCCTAATGCCAGTCCGATGATCGATAATCCTCTCCGCATATTTTTTTCCTCCTCCGCTCCCATCCTCGTTTCCCCAAATGTAGCGCCGGGTTTGTGGGGCCCGGTTTGCGGAACCCGGAAAACCGTATACAATTGTGAACGCCGGGGGCATTGGAACCCGGAATTTGGTCGAAAATCAGCCGGTTTTGGGAACTATTTTTATCGCCATGATTAAACTCCTTCGTCCCGCGTCTTGGCTGGGCATGGGTTCCTTGATCCTGCTCAGCGCCTGCGGCCCCAACCTGGCTTTCCTGGCCGAGCGCAGCCGCTCCGAGGCCCAGGCCTTGCAGGAGCTATGCGGCAAAGCAAAGTTGCAGGCCGACGAGATTTCAAGGGCCGATGGATTCATGGATGAATCCGCCCGTTTCCAAAAGGACGGCAAGGCGGATGCGGCGCGGCTGGCCTCGGAGGAGGCGATAGGATGGTACCGCGTGGCTCTGGCCCGCGACGCGCAGGGGAAAGCGGAGAAGGAACTCGCGGCGGCTGAGTCCACCTTAACTAAGGACAAGGAGCGCCTGGCCACCTATAGGGAAATTTTGGACGAGATGAAAACCATGAGGAAAAAGTGAAAAACGCGGTCCTTTTCCTCTTGGCGTTGTGTTCCAGCGCTGCCCCCCAACCCACCGCGGGGGGGCAGGAGGGGTCGCCGCCACCCGGCCTCAGCGGCCTCGACCTTCGGCTCGACGAGGCCTTGAAATCCCTGGCTCCGGCGTCGGCGGCGCCCGATTATTACGTGGCCGCCAAGGGCAAGATTCATGAAACCCAGGTATTGCTCGTCGACGATCCCCAGTCGGAGAACCGCCCGGGTTGGATGCGCACCTGCAGCCTGTACGTCGAGGCCGCCACCTTGCAGATGCAGGCCATCGCGGCGGGGATGAAACGATCCCGGGCCTTGGACGAGCGCGTCGAGGTATTGGCCGAGTTGGGAAATTCCCTGGACGAGATCAACAAACTGGAGCGCGGCTACGCTTCCAGCCTGCGCACGGATCTTTCCAGCGTACGGACGGATCTTTCCAGTGCGCGCAGCGACCTCGAAGAGCAGAAGCGCAAGGTCAAGGAAGCGCGCGAGGAAGCCGAAAAGCGCTTCAACGAATTGAACAGCGCCTTAATCCAGGTGAAGAAAGACGCGCGCGGCACCATCATATCCATGTCCGACATCCTGTTCGCCGTGGGCAAGGCCGATCTCACCGTGGATCTCAAGACCAGTCTCGCCAAGATCGCCGGCATCCTCACCATCTATAAGGACGCCAACGTCGTGGTCGAAGGCCATACCGACAACCAGGGCACCGCGGACTTCAACCAGAAGCTTTCCGAGAAGCGCGCCAGCAACGTGATGGATTTCCTGGTGAACCCGGGTGGAATCGACGCGAAGCGGCTTTCCTCGGTGGGCTACGGCTTCACCAAGCCCATCGCCGACAACGAAACCAAGGAAGGCCGGCAAAAGAACCGGCGCGTGGATTTGGTGATTTCCGACAAGCCCGCTAAAGGGCCATAAAGGGGCTGCGGAAGGCGGAATGCGTGCGCAAAGTCGCGGGAATATTCGGGGTGGCGATGGGGTTCATGTTTTCGGCCTGCGCTTTGTTCGACTCAAAAGAGCCGCCCGTCGTTTGGTCGGTGGACAGCATGGCGGTAAAGGGGACCTTGCACATCCTCACGACTTCGGACAGCCTCGTCGTCGTCGACACCGTCATCGCCGGAGAGCCCGTCCACACTCTGGAGTTCTGGGCCGACGGCCATTATGTCTTCAACCCGCCATCCTACCCTTTCACCTATGATTCCGTTCCCATCGACTTCGTCGTGCCGGATGCGGGGACCTGGTCCATATCGGGAGATACCTTGACCGCGATCAATGCCGCCGGCAGGATCATTCGCGGTCAACTCAGCCTTGCCGGCCGCAAGCTGACCGCCGCTTATACCATCGACTCGACCATTCACTGGACCTGGAGCGGCGCCGAGATTGTCGCGGGTCTGAACGTCACCCTCGCGGCCTCGAAACCATGAAGGAGAAAGCATGAAAAAGATTGACCGGAGGAAACACCCTGACCCTGATCTCCTCCGTTCCGGACACAACCATCGTGACGGTGGGAATCAGCGGCACCACGCTTACCGCTTCCTATTCAAACCATTACGACTGGTCCCAACCCCCGAATTACGGCACCGAAGATGTCTCCATCACATCGACCCTGTCCAACCTTCCATAACATCGTTTAGGTGCCGATGTTTTTGAATTCCAATCCATCCCGCTCGTCCAAGGGAATTCGCCTCGGGTTATCCCTTTGCGCGGCCTTCCTGACAGGTTGCCAATTCTTCAACGATCCGACGCAGGAATTAGCCACGCTTCCCTTTTCACCGCAGGCAAAACTGGAAGCGTTGCTATACAACCCGAAATGGTATCGCACCTATGACTCCGCCAGCAACATTGTTCCCACGGAGGGAAGCCTCCTGTTCGCCTGGTCGTACGGGGATAGCGCGCGGCATCCGGACAGTTTTTACGTGGGCATAGACACGCTTTGGTCCTTGCCCCAGGACGTGCCGGATTCCTTAGGGGCGCCCGCCGATACTGCCAACGATTGGGACTTGCAGGTTTGCCCGGACAAATTCTGCATGAACGGACTGAAAAGTGATGTTCACGGGGCCAACGCGCCCGTTCATTTCGGGGACACCGGTCAATACGGAGACACCAGTTTTCAAACCGAGCATCATTTCCAATTCTTCCCCGCCATTGACTTCCGTGTTTATCAGTTCACGGCTCCCGACAGCAGCATTTTCGGCGCGCTGATGTTCGTCCGCTCCCGCAGCACGGGGAAAGCGGATACGATTTTCGGTTTCGGGGCCTGGAAGCTGGAATGGGACAGCGCGTTCATTCCGCCGGTTCGCCCGGTGGCGGGTTACCGCCCCAAGCGATCCGATTTCAATATCGTGGGAAATAAAGTGCGCTACGTGGGACCCTAGCGCCGGCGCGAATAGTTCTTCCCTGCAAATCTAAAATTTTGAGCGAGACGGGGCCGTCCTTCAATCCGTTTTTCATACGCGCATTGATATGGAATACGGGCACCGCGCCGATGGCCGCGACGATGCCGTTTCTAAGCGTCGCAAGCTGCGCGGCGGTCATGGCGGTTCCGCGGTTTCCGTCGACGCGCGTGGTGATGATGCCGTTGTAACCGATGACGAAATAAACGTCCCGATAGGAGTTATAACGATGCCATTTGGTCCCGATGGCATCGGTGGTGATGGCGGTATCCCAAGGGACATGCACCAGGGGATATTTGAGATTGGGGGCCAGGCTTTTGAGCCTGGAATTAAAAGACGTTTGGATCTGCGCGAAAGTGCCGTTGTCGATTTCGGCCCCCACTCCCTGAAAAGGAATGGTGGTACTGCCCGATCCCAGGCTGTCCGCCAGCTTTCCAATCGCCGGGGCATTGGCATCGCATCCCCCGCAGTTGTACTGAAAGACCTCCAACAGAATGGCCTTGCCGCGGAAATTCGTGAGGCTGAAACCCGCGGGATTGGGATAGATCGCGCTGTCCAAGGTCTTATAGCTTGTCCAAAAA
>JBGPFT010000173.1:0-5324 GCA_041483475.1 Fibrobacteria bacterium
CCGAATCCCCGAAGGTTGCCAGTCGGCGCCGTTTTTCGCTGCGCGCCGTCGAGTCGAGAGTGGTGTCGATCAAATCCTTGCGCGCATGCAGGGCCTGCACGAATACCGGGTAATAGGCGTATTCCCGCATGTCCAGCGAACTGTCCGGCGCGAAGCGCGCCTCGGGCCGGGAATTGATCAAGGTGTATTGGTACTTCACGAGATTCAGGGCCCGCCAGCCGGCGAAACCGTGGGTGGAAACCGCCAGGATGCGTTGCTCGATGGCGGGGCGTGTGTCCGGCCGGTAAAAGCTGTCGGGGTAAAAGCACAACGCCTCGTCCCAGCGCAAAAAGGAGTAATAGGCCGAAAGCGGAAAATTTTGCTCCAGGGATTGGAAGATTCGATCCTTTTCGCGCCGCGATGCGGAGTCGTAGGGCGAGAGGAATTGGATCAGGCAAAGTTGGCCGGCCACCGTGGTGTATTGGCCGCGATAAGAGGCGCGCCGGAGGGCGGCGATGCCGGCGCCCATGCTCACCGAACGCCCGAACACCTTCAAGGCGGCCCGCACCGCCAGCGGGGCGTTGGCGCCCGTGCATTGGAAAATGCCGAGGCCGAGATAGGCGTCCGTTAGGTCCTCGTTCTCGGACAAGCCGCGCTCCAGGGAATGCAGGGCTTGCAGGCCTTCGGTCAAGGCGAGGGAGGGGTGATCGGGAATTTCCAGCGTGGCGGCGAATCCCTGGATCCCGCCTTGGATCAGGCGGCATAGCGGATGCCGCCCGCGTTCCGGTTCCCGGCATCGGTCCGCGCCCGTTTCGCCGGCGCTTTGGATGAGGCCGCGGAGATAATGCATCTCCTCGGGATCCTCGGCGTCATCGCGCTGCAGGCGGATCGCCGCGATGGAGGCGAGCAGGAGTTGGCTGAGGGGAGGCAGGCCGCCCTTCCGCTCCAGGCTGTCCAGATCACGCAGTGCGAATTCGGAGCCCTTGAAATCGCCGTTGTGAAAGCGGCTCAGAGCCGCATAGGCCGCCGCGCTTTGTTCCGCCGTGACACCCGGGTAGAGGCGCGAGCGCGGCCACTCCGACATCCACAAATTCTCCGTGGCGGATACGCCGGCGGCCAATGCCAAAAAGGCTATTATCTCCTTGATGAGCGGCAAAATTAGCAACGATCCCGGCCGTCTCTGGCGCATTCTGGTCAATGCGGGCGAAGCGCCCCGTGCCGGACTGGCCTTCGTAGCGCGCCTGGCGAGGGTGCTGCTGCTAGCGATGGTGAGTTTCGCGGTGAACGAGGTCCCTGTGCGCGCCGCGGCCCTCACCTTCACCACCTTGCTGGCGCTCATTCCCTTCGCGGTCATTCTCTCCTTCGTGGCGGGCCGGCTCGGCTATATCGATTTGTTGTCGCGCCTCATCCCAGCGCTGGCCGACTCTTTCAACCTGGAACTGCCGCTGGATCCGATCCTGAACGGATTGGAGCGGGCGCAGGGCATCGGCTTTCAGCGCATGGGATGGTGGGGAACCTTGGGCCTTTTGGTGGGATTTTTCTTCTCCATGAGCAATGTGGAATCGGCCGTAGATCGCGTCTGGAATCTGAGGAAAACGCGCAGTTGGGCGGGGCGATTCAAGGTGTACACGCCTTTTCTGCTTTTGCTTCTGGCCCTGGTGTTCCTGAGCGGACGCGTGCTGTTGCGGGCCCGCGACGCCTTACGGGGCTGGGACTACGGCGCGGCTTTGCCCTCCTTCATCCCGCGGGGCGGGTTCTTCCTCTTCGGCGCCGTCGGCGTGTTGGTTTTCGTTTGGGTGGGATTGGCGCTCATGATCCGGGTGCTGCCCAATACCCGCGTGCGCACGGCGCCCGCCCTGCTCGGCGCCACCGCGGCCACGGCCGTGATTTATTTCTTGTCGCGATTCTTGTTTCTTTTTCCCAAGCTGCTCTTGGCCAAGAACCGGTTTCTTTACGGTTCCCTCGCCATCATCCCCATTTCCTTATTGCTGATTTACGTTTTCTGGGCCGCCGCCCTGTTCGGAGCCTCGGTGGCTTTCATCCACCAAAGGCTTTACCGCGCACGGGGCGAGGATTTGCGGCAATTGCAGGATTTACTGCTGTTTCACGATCCGGACGGAACCGCGATCCTGGGTCCGCGCAACGCATGGCGGGAGCTGTTGCATGAGGTGAAGGTATTGTATTCCAGGAAAGCGCAGGCATGAGCATTCCCCATGGCATCCCGGAATACCTGATCCTGGCGGGCGTGGGCGCCGTGGTTTCCTTCGTCAACTCCATTTCCGGGGGCGGATCCATTTTAAGCCTCCCGTTTCTCATGCTGCTGGGATTGCCCGCGGCCGAGGCTAACGGCACCAACCGCATCGGCATCTGGATGGGGACCGCCGCATCCGTGGCCGGCTTCCGCCGCCGGGGGCTTTTTTATCCCGGACTCACCTGGAGAGCGGCATGGCCCGGACTGGCGGGGGCCTTGGCGGGATCTTGGGCGGGAGTTTCTCTTCCCGATGCAGCGTTCAAACCCGTGCTGGCTCTCGTCATCGTCTTCGTGGTCTTCGAAACCGCCAGGCCCCGTCGTCAGGGCACCCACCAGGAGCGCCCCGACGACGGCGGGAGAACACCTTCCCTTCGAACCGGCTTTATCCCTTTCCTCGTTTACGCCGGTATCGGTTTCTACACGGGCTTCATTCAAGCTGGAGTGGGCCTGATCATTATGTACGCCTTTTCCCGGCTCGGTAACCTGAACCTTCTCCAGATCAATTCCCTGAAAGGCTCCGTCACTTTGATATTCATCACCCTATCCATTTTGGTTTACGGTTCCCAGGGGAAAATCCACTGGGACATGGCCTTGGCCCTGGCGCTGGGAAATGGGATGGGCGGCTTCGCGGGCAGCGTTCTTCAGATTCGCCGAGGCGAGGGTTTTGTCCGCGCTTTCCTGGCGGTATCGGGCGGGGCTTTGGCCCTGAAGCTTCTGTACGATGGGTTTCAGGGTGTATTTTAGAGTTCCCGTACTCCCGGGTTAGGGCATTTATCTATTTTAAGGCCGGTAGGGAAAGGGCTCCAAAGTGCGAAGCAAAGCGGCTTTTTCAACCGGATTCTTCACGGTTGCGTTGGGATTTTTCGTCCCGGCGCAGGCGCAATACGAGGATTTGATGGACATGCCCGATGCCCCTACGCGCACTCAGGAGGAGCAGGGGGTCATTTGCACCATCGAGGGCGTGCAATACATCAAGAAGGAGAACGAAAAAGGGGCGCGCGACGTCAGCATCGTCTTTTTGCTCACGGAGAAGCCTTCGGCCTATTTCAACTATTACGACGCGGAGAAGAAGGCGATCATCTTCGATTTCTACGATACCCATATCGGCGAAAGCATCATGGAGCCCATCCATGAGTCGCCTATTTCCAACAGCACCATCGAGACCTCCAAAATCGACCTCAACAAGGATGTGGCCGGCCTCAAGCCCGACATCCGGGACGTGGTGCGGGTGACCTTGTACTCGCCCTATGATTTCGAATACGACGTACAGGAGGACGAAAGCGTCATCACCATGAACTTCAAATGGAGCAAAAAGTACGAAGGGCAGCTCGTGGCCAAGCGCAGGGCCTTTTATTGGCAATTCCCCCTGGCCTTGGCCGTGGCCGCGGGAGCGGGCTATGGCGCCTACGTATACTTGGTTCCCAAAACCCCCCCGGTTTATTGCGGGGTTTGCACCTGGCCCCCGATTCGCCCCTGAGACGATTTTCGGCGTTTCCGTAACCTGCAGGATACCGGCGGAGCCGCATGCATCGCATCCAGACGCTGAACAACATTTCCCCCCAAGGCCTTAAGCTCTTTTCCGAGGCCTATTCGGTTTCCTCCGAAAACGGACAGCCAGACGCCATCCTGGTGCGCAGCGCCCCGGTGGACACCGACGCGTTCTCTTCCATTCTGTGCATCGCCCGGGCGGGCGCGGGGGTGAACAACATCACCGTGGACAAGGCCACAGCCAAGGGGGTGTGCGTCTTCAACACGCCGGGGGCCAACGCCAACGCCGTGGCCGAATTGGTATTCATCATGCTGGGCATCGCGGCGCGCAAGATCCATAAGAGCCTGGAGTTCACCCAGTCGCTGGCGCGCGAAGCCGACGACAAGGCCATCGGCGAAAGGGTGGAAAAGGGCAAGTCGCAATACGCCGGGTTCGAACTCATGGGCAAGACCCTGGGTGTGATTGGATTGGGCAAGATCGGGGTGCTGGTGGCCAACGCCGGAGTGGATCGCGGCATGAGCGTGATCGGGTACGATCCGTTCCCCACCGTGGCCAACGTGCATTACCTGAGCAGCCGGGTCGAAATCGCCCGCAAGCTCGAGGATGTGATCCGGTCCGCCGACGTCATTTCGGTGCACGTGCCGCTTTCCGATCACACGCGCAACCTGATCGGCCCAAAGCAACTGCAGGCGGCCAAAGACGGGGTCATCCTCCTGAACTACGCCCGCAAGGGGATTTACGACGACGGAGCCGTGCTCCAGGCGTTGGAATCGGGCCAGGTCCAGACCTATATCACCGATTTTCCCGGCCAAGCCCTGCTCGGCAACGATAAGGTGATCTGCACTCCGCATCTCGGGGCCAGCACCGCCGAATCGGAGGAGAATTGCGCCGCCATGGCGGTGAAGCAGGTGCGCAACTACCTCGAATACGGCGTCATCGCCAACTCGGTGAATTTCCCGGTGGTGGAGGTTTTTCCCCAGGAGTCGACGCGCACACGCCTATGCGTGATCAACCGCGACGTGCCCGGCATGATCGCGCATGTCACCCAGGCTTTGGGCGACGCCGGGATCAACATCCAATCGCTCACCAATGAGAGCAACGGGAAAATCGGGTACAACATCATCGATCTCGAACAGGATTTGCCCCCGGGGCTGGAGACCGCGCTTCGGACCATCGAAAACGTGCTCCGCGTCCGCGTCCTCCGCTATCCGGGGAAATGACCCGCCGGAAGAGGTTATAATGCCCGACATGGTTTCGCGGGCTTTTTTCACAGCCGGTCTTTTCCTGGTGGTTTCAGTCCGGGCGCAAAGCGATGTCCGTTTGCAATTGGCCAAACAATGGGAAAAAAACGGGGAATTCGATCGCGCGGCTCAGGAATTGCGCATGCATCTCTCCGAGCATCCGGACGACGCGGATGCCTACCGGTGGATGGGCGATTTGCGCTGGCGCCTGGGCAGATTGCCGCAAGCCATGGACAGCTATCGCGCCGGATTGAGACGCGATCCCGGCGATTCCGCCCTGAAGGGAAGACTGGCTTTGGCCCTCGAGGATTCCGGCCGCCTGGCGCGTGGGGAACCCCCGGTTTTGCCGCCGGAGTTGGCGCCC
>JBGPFT010000174.1:0-5315 GCA_041483475.1 Fibrobacteria bacterium
CTCCCCGAAGCGTTCGTCCATGAATTCGCCGATATCGCTGCGCCGCGTGCCTACGGCCTGGGAGGAAGGGCCGAAACGACGTATATGTCTTTCCATCTGGCGGCGGAAAACCTCGCGGTCGAATCCGGAGTCGGGGCCGCGCAAGGTCGCCTCCGCCTGGGCATGCGCCCCCGCCAGCCATTCCACGGTATGCGCATGCGAGCCCTGATGCGCGGGAAGGTGGATGCGGAAGTCGTGGAGAAAAAATCGGGACATCAACCCAGGCTTTTCCCGGTGCGGGCGTCGAACAGCTTCCATCGCTTTGAATCCACCCCCACCCGCACGTTTTCCCCGGGTTGGAAGCGATGGAGCGCGGAACATAGGGCGCGCATTTCCACCCCTCCCCCCATTTCCACCAGCACCGAGTCCTCCATCCCCAGGCTTTCGACCAAGGCGATGCGGCCGGACGGAAGGGATGCGTCTTCCTGCCGGGACAACGCCATGTCCTCGGGGCGCAAACCCAGGAACAAAAGCCGTCGATCCCCGATGGCAGCGCCGTCTCCGTTGAGCTGGAGGCGGAAGGCGCCGCCGGGCCCGACCAAAGCGCCGTCCTCCACGTCCACGGGCAAAAGATTGATGGCCGGAGTCCCGACGAAGGCGGCCACGAAGGTGTTGGCGGGGCGATCGTAAATATCCCGCGGCGACCCCAATTGCTCCAGCTTGCCGTTGCGCATGACGCCCACGCTGTCGCCCAAGGACATGGCCTCCACCTGATCATGGGTCACGTACAAGGTGGTGATGCCCGCGGTGCGCTGCAAGGCCTTGAGTTCCACGCGCAGCTTCTCGCGCAGCTTGGCGTCCAGGCTGGACACAGGCTCGTCCATCAAATACGCCTTGGGACTTCGCACGATGGCGCGGCCGATGGCGACGCGTTGCATCTCGCCACCCGCCAGATGATCGGAACGGCGATCCAACAAATGCGCGATGCTCAAAAGTTCAGCCGCGGAGGTGACCCGCTTGCGGATTTCGGATTCCGGTAATCTGCGGCTCGGTGCGCGCAGCGGAAAAGCCATGTTGTCGAAAACCGTATAACGGGGATAAAGGGAATATTGCTGGGAAATGAAAGCCATGTCGCGCGCCGAGGGGGAAAGCCCGGAGATGTCATTCCCCCCCACCCGGATTTCGCCCTCGTCCAGGGATTCCAATCCGGCCGCGCAGCGCAGCAGCGTGGTTTTGCCCGCTCCCGTGGGCCCGAGCAGCACGAAAAATTCGTCCGAGCGGATGGAAAGATCCAGGCCGCGCAGCGCCGGGGTTTCCCTGAAGCTTTTCGAAACGCCGCGGAATTCCAGGCTGGCCATTTCAATCCCGATCCGATCCGAGGGTTTCTCCCGTGCCCGGATGGAAAAGGCAGGCGTGTTCCGCCGCCGGCTGGAAATGGAATACGGAGCCGCGGGACGGCGTCATGGAGGCATGCACCTTGATTCGGAACGCCGAAGCGCGGCAATCCACCGAAAGCAGGTTGAACGATCCATGCGGCTCCACGACCTCGACCTTTCCCGACAAAATCCCCTTGCCCGGAGCCGACGGAAGCAAATGCTCGGGGCGTATGCCCAGCACCACGCCGTTACCGGGCGGCAAGGTCCCTTCCAGAGTATGCGACAGCCTGTCCTCGGGCACTTCCCAGTATTGCCCGCCCAAAAGCACCTTGAGATTTCCGCCCTCGCGGCGCAGCGATCCGGGATTCAGATTCATGCCCGGGGAGCCGATGAAGGCCGCCACGAAGGCGTTGGCCGGCCGATCGTAAACCTCACGGGGCGTGCCCACCTGCTGCAGCACGCCGTCCTTCATAACGGCGATGCGATCGCCCAGCGTCATGGCCTCCAGCTGATCGTGGGTGACGTATACCGTGGTGGCCCCCAGGCCAAGATGCAAACGCTTCAATTCCACGCGCACTTTTTCCCGGAACTTCGCGTCCAGACTGCCGAGAGGCTCGTCCATCAAAAACGCCTTGGGCCGCCGCACCAAAGCCCGCGCCAGCGCCACCTTTTGCCGGCTGCCGCTCGACAGGGCTTCCGGTTTCTTATCCAACACGTCCCGCAGGCGCACGATGCGGGCCGCCTCCTGCACGCGGGTCTCGATCTCGGCGCGGGGAATTTTCTTGGCCCGCAGCGGAAACGCGATGTTTTCAAATACGGTGAGATGGGGATACAGCGCGTAAAGCTGGAACACGAAGGCCATATCCCTTTCCCCGGCCCGGATTTCGTTCACCCGTTTTCCGTCGATGCGGATTTCCCCCGCGTCCACGCTTTCCAGGCCCGCGATGCTGCGCAAAGTCGTGGTCTTCCCGCAACCCGAAGGTCCGAGTAGAATCAGGAATTCCTTGTCCTTCACTTGCAAATCGAGATCGCGCACTGCCTGGTATTGTCCGTACCATTTGGAAACCCCTTGCAGGACGATTTCGGCCATGATTCAGGCCTTCCTTTCCGGATCGGAGAGATGGGCCACCGCCACGAAGGCGATCACCCCCGCGATCAGCACCCAGAATGCCTGTTTGTACATGGACAGGCTGGCCGCATAGACACCAGCCCAGAAGGGCTTCTCCATGTTCACTATGAAAGGCTCTTGCCAGAAAATGAAGCCCCAGGGCTGCCCGAGCATGAGGGCCCCGGCGGCAATCATGCCGGTGGCCACGCGCAACAGAGGCGTCCGAAATCGGCCATGCAGCTTCATGGAGCGAGTCTCCTTCATTTGCGGATGGCTCCGAAGCTGATGCCGCGAAGGAGATGCTTGCGCAAAAGCAAGGTGAGCAGCATAACCGGCAGCAGGAACAGGATGGAGCCGCCAGCCACGGCCTCCCATTCCACTCGACCCGAGGCCACCTGATTGGGAAGGAAGGTCGGGACGGTCTGGACCGTGCCTCCCGGCGAGAGGATGAGGGCGAAGACGTATTCGTTCCAGGAGAAGATGAAGCAGAACACGGCCGTGGCCGCGATGCCCGTCATGGCCTGGGGCAGCACGATTTTGAAAAAGGCGCGCAGGCGAGTATAACCGTCCACCCAGGCCGCCTCCTCGTATTCCTTGGGGATCTCATCGATGAAACCCTTCATCAACCAGGTGGAAAAGGAAAGGTTGAAAGCCACGTACAGGAGGATGAGTCCCGTGTAGGTGTCCACCAAGTGAAGCTTGCTGTACATGAGATAAACCGGGATGATGAGCGCCACCGGAGGCAACATGCGCGTGGACAGGATGAAATACAGGACTTCCCTGCCGGCGGGGATGCGGAAACGCGAAAAGCCATAGGCCGCGGCGGCGCCGAACATGACGGACAACAAAGTGGCTAGGCCCGCGATCAACAGGCTGTTGAGAAATTTCCGGTGCAACCCCGAAGGGCCGAGAATGGGGTTGTGGCGCTCCACGGCCATGCGGTGATACCACTGCGGTTTGGACCTCTCCTCCTCGGTGATGGCCTCGCCCACGGGCAGACGCCGGTTGGTGAAGGCTTCGACGTATCCGAACAGTCCTGGCTTGAACAGAAATCCCGGGGTCATGCTCTGGATTTTATCCGCGGGTTTGAGCGAAGTCAGCGCCATATAGGCGATCGGAAATAGATAGCCGGACAACATGACGATGGCGGCCACCAACAGAACCGGTCCGCGGAGGCGGGTCCAAACGGAGCGACGCGGGGAAGAAACTTCTTTCATCGGCGGCTCATTTGATCCAGGGCTCGGAGATGGATGCTGCAAATGCCCGCGATCAAGGCGAGCACCAGGTAGGCCAAGGCGCAGGCTTTTCCCATGTCCCAGGTCACGAAAGCCAGGCCGTAAATCTTCAACGACACCAAAGCCGGGGCCGATTGCGCGCTTTTAGCGACGCCCAGGGCCAGATCGAAGGTCTTGAAGGATTCCATGGTGCGGAATATCAACGCCAGGACCAAAATGGGCGCGACCATGGGCAAGGTGATGCGTCGGAATTTCATCCAGGTCGAGGCTTGGTCTATTTCGGCGGCTTCATAAAGGTGGGCGGGAACGGAAGACAGGCCCGCGGCGCACAGCAGCATCACGAAGGGGGACCACATCCATACGTCCACGAACACCACGGCCCACAGGGTGAAGCGCGCGTCCGAAAGCCAATCCACTTCCCAACCGGTTATTTGATTGATCAGCCCCAAGTTCGGGCTGTACAAGTATCTCCAGAACAAGCCCACGATCACCGGCGACATCATCATGGGCAGGAGGAACAAGGCCGCCACCACGCCTCGCCCGGGGAAATTGCGGCGCACGAACAAGGCCATTCCGAATCCCACGGCCGCTTGCAGGGAAACCGAAAGGATGGTGTACACCGCCGTCACCGAAAAACTTTCCCAATAGGCTTCCCCGGACAGGATTTCCAGGTAATTCCCCAGTCCGACGAAATGCCATTCCGGATTCCCCGGGGAATAATCGGTGAAGCTCAACACCAACGCCCAAACCAGCGGAAGAATGTTGAAGGCGACGAGAATCAGGATGGCCGGCAGCACGAAGGACCATTTGAAGACCCGGTCCGACAAAACCGGAAAGGCGATCCCGGAAAATCTGGTAACGTTCATCGCGGGGCGTCCATTCGGGCGGCCTGTTCCTATGCGCCGTTTTTCAGGCTATTTCTTGTTGTAGTATCCGCCGGCCTGGAAAATCTTCCTGTGTTCTTCCAGGATTTTCATCGCCGTCTGCTTGGCCGTTCCGCGTCCCTTGGTGACATAGGGAGCGAGTATGTCCTCCATGCCGTTCATAAGTCTGGGATATTCCGGCACCGTCCAGAAATCGCGCACCATGCCCATGGTCATCGCGAAGGTGACGTTGTACGGCGTGGCGTCCAGGAAATCCGCTGAGGCCAGCACGCGCTTGTCGCAAGTGAAGCCGCCCATGCGCGCCCATTTCCTCTGCGTGTCCTCCTGCACGAACCAGTCCAGCCACTTGCGGGCCAGTTCCTGCTTCTTGGAATAAGCGACGAGGCTGGCACCCTGTCCGCCCAAGGCCGTGAACTGATTCAGTTTTCCATCGGGTCCCATCGCCCCCGGAAAGGGAAAGAAGCCCGTGGTCTTGGCGTATTTCGCCCCTTCGGTCACCAGCGAGGGAAAGAAGGCTACGAAATTTATCTGCATGGGAACCAAGCCGGCGTTGTAGGCGTCGTTGACCTCGGTGTAGAAGGCGCTGCTGAAGCCGGGAGGATAGAGCTTGAAAAGCTCGCGCGAGGTTTCGATGCCCTTGATGGTACCGGGCCGATCCAGGTATCCATCCACCTGATAAGTCTCCGGATCGCCGAGGCTACCGCCGTAATTCCAGATCAGGGCCTCCGTGGTC
>JBGPFT010000175.1:0-5243 GCA_041483475.1 Fibrobacteria bacterium
AAATCGTGATCTCCGGGGAAAAGTCCGCGGTGGAAGAAGCGGAAAAGCAATGTTCGGCGGCCGGGGCAAAAAAAGTGGTGCGCCTGCCTGTCAGCGGAGCTTTCCATTCACCCTTGATGGAATTCGCGGTGGAAGGATTGCGCGAAGGATTGGAACGGGTCTCTTTTTCCGCACCCCAGGTGCCGGTGATCGGTAATGTGTCGGCTCATGAGGAAAATGATCCCGAAGCTTTAAAATCCGGACTGCTTCGCCAGCTTACCGCGCCGGTGCGTTGGGTGGAATCCATGCAGCGCGGCGTCGCGCTCGGCGTCACCGAAGGTGTCGAGGTCGGCGCCGGCAAGGTATTGATGGGGCTGATGCGCGGCATTGCGCGCGACGTCAAGGTGACGCCCGCGGAAAACCCGGAGGATTTGCCATGATCGATTTAAAAGGACAAACCGCCTTGATCACCGGTGCCAGCCGGGGATTGGGATACGCCATCGCGCTGCGCCTCGCGCGCCAAGGCGCGACCGTTCACCTCGCGGCCCGCAACCTGGAAGGCGTGCGCGAAGCCGCGAAAAAAATCTCCGGGGAAACCGGCGCCATGGCGCATGCGCATGCGACCGATGTCGGGGATTCCGCCGCTGTGCAGGCTTTGTTCGAGGCGGTGGGGAAGACGCGTCCCGCGCTGGAAATTCTGGTCAACAACGCCGGCATCACGCGCGACGGCCTTTTGTTGCGCATGAAGGACGAGGATTTTGACGATGTGATCCGGGCGAATCTTCGCTCCGTTTTCCTTTGCAGCCGGGCCGCTGCGAAAGTCATGATCCGCCAGAAATACGGCCGCATCCTGAACATCACTTCCATTGTGGGACTGCATGGCCAGGCGGGACAGGCGAATTATGCTGCCTCCAAGGCTGGAATCATCGGAATCACAAAAAGCTGCGCCAAGGAATTGGCCTCGCGCAACATCACCTGCAATGCCATCGCGCCCGGGTTCATCGAATCCGACATGACGCAAGCCCTGAACGAAGCGCAGAAAACCGGCATCCTGGCTTCCATTCCCCTAGGCCGAATGGGCAAGGCCGAGGAGGTGGCGGATCTCGCCGCCTACCTGGTTGCGCGCGAAGCCGCTTACATTACGGGACAGGTGTTTTCCATCGACGGAGGCATGGGGATTTAACCGGGTTTGTTATATTAGGCGAGCCGTAAGTTTACTCCCCTTTGAAGGAGATTGGAATGTCCGAAGATATCCTGCAGAAAATCACCAAGGTGATCGTGGAAAAGCTCGGGGTCACGGAGGATCAGGTCAAGCCGGCCGCGGCCTTCGTGGAAGACCTGGGAGCCGATTCACTGGATCAGGTGGAATTGGTCATGGCCTTGGAAGACGAATTCGACATTGAAATCCCCGACGAGGACGCGGAAAAGCTCAAGAAGGTGAGCGATGTCATCAGCTACGTGACGTCCAAAGCCTAAACACGCTGAATTTGCTTCGACGCTTTCTGCCCCGATCGGGCGGTTCCAAAGAAACGGCCCGGCTGGAAAAGGTGCTGGGATACCGTTTTCGCGATCCCGGTCGCCTGAAAATGGCGCTTTCACATCGCTCCTATGTCAATACCTTGTCGCCCCGGCCGGCTTCGAACGAAAGGCTGGAATTTTTGGGCGACGCGGTGTTGAATTCCATCGTCACCGACTACCTCTACGCCCGGTTTCCGGAATGCGAGGAAGGGCAGCTTTCCCAGATGAAATCCCTGGTGGTCAGTTCCCGGGTGCTGGACCTATGCGCCGCCCGTTGGAATCTGGGTGAATTCATCCTGCTCAGCAAATCCGAGGAAAAATCCGGGGGACGCACGCGTTCCAGCATCGTGGCCGACGCCTATGAAGCCGTGTTGGGGGCTGTATTCCTGGATGGGGGATACCCTGCTGCCACCCGGATTGTTCGCTCCACGCTTTTTGAAATCATGGACGAAGTCTTGGCCGACGAAAATCTCGCGAATTACAAGAGCTTATTGCTGGAATTCACGCAATCCCAAGGACTTGGAGTTCCATTTTACGAAGTGATCAAAGCCTCGGGCCCCGAGCATCGAAAAGCCTTTGTAGTGGCGGTGAAAGTTCAGGGCCGGGAATGGGGACGCGGCAATGGGCCTTCCAAGAAGGCGGCCGAGCAAGGTGGAGCCAGGATTGCGCTGGAGTCCCACGGCGGCAGCTTGGTGGCCGGCGACGGGCCCTGAGGAGTACGATGAATCTCCGCCCCTGGCGGCTACTTTTCACGGGCAAGCGCGGAGGCGCCTGGAACATGGCGCTGGACACCGTTTTACTCCGCGCGGTGGAAAAGGATCTTTCGCCCCCCACCTTGCGCCTTTACGGATGGGATCCCTATTGCGTTTCGCTCGGATATTTCCAGAATCCGGAAACGGAACTCGACCCCGAAGAATTGCATGCCCGCAGATGGGATTTCGTCCTCAGACCCACGGGTGGGCGAGCTGTGCTACATGCCGGGGAAATCACCTATTCCCTAATCGCCCGCAAGGATAAGGCGCCGTGGTGCGCCTCCCTGGCTTTGTCCCATGAACGCATTTCACGGGCCTGGTCCTTCGCACTTACAGATTTCGCGTTGAACGTCGAGAATAGACAGGCCGGGGAACGGTTCCGTGCCGGCCGCGCTGCGCCGCCATGCTTCGCCTCCACGTCGCGGGCGGAATTATCCCACGCCGGACGCAAAGCGGTGGGGTCCGCCCAACGCCGTACCCGCAACGCCTTCGTGCAACATGGTTCCATTCCCCTGACCCCGGAGCATGAGCGGCTGGTCGAGGTGCTGCGCATGAGTTCGGCGGAGCGGGAAAAGCATCGTGAAACTTTGCGCCGCCATGCGGTTTCCCTGGGAGAAATAGGCCCGTTTCCGCAGGATGTGGAAACGTGGAGCCGCACTTTGGCCACCGCTTTTTGCCAAGACCTGGGCATTGAAACCGAGGAAAGCGCGCTTTCGGATGTTGAAGTTCGTCAAGTGCAGGAAATCGAGGAGATCCATCGCGTCCGGCAAAGGGAATTTCTCTTGCGGGTAATCGCATGAGCGCCATGTTGGAGGTGAAAGGACTGCGGATTCTCGCCCGCGTCCGCAACCGGGAAATTCCCCTGGTACGGGGATTAGATTTTGAATTACCCGAGGCGGGGACTTTGGGCTTGGTGGGGGAGAGCGGCAGCGGGAAAACCGTGATCTGCCTGGCCTTGCTCGGCCTTTTGCCCCGGAAGCAAATACGGGTGGAAGCCGAGGTGTTGCGGTTTGCCGGGCATGATCTGCTCCGGCTTTCCCCTTCCGCTTGGCGTCGCCTGCGGGGCAGGGACATCGCCATGGTATTCCAGGATCCCATGACCAGCCTGAATCCTCTCATGCGTTGCGGGGAGCAGGTGGCTGAGGTCATTCGCGTCCATCAAGGCAAGGATCGGAAGCAAGCCCGGCTGATCGCCTTGGAGTTGCTTGAACAAATGGGCTTGCCGGAGACGGAGCGGCGTTACCGGCAATACCCCTTCGAACTTTCCGGCGGCATGCGCCAGCGGGTGATGATCGCCGCCGCCCTATCCTGCCGGCCCAAACTTCTCATCGCCGACGAGCCCACCACGGCCCTGGACGTGACTTTGCAGGCCCAAATCCTGGAGCTGATACGCCAACGCCGAAGCCGCGACGGCATGGCGCTGTTGCTCATCACCCATGACTTGGCTGTGGCGCGCGAAAACGTCGAGAAATTACTCGTCCTCTATGCCGGTGGAGCGGTGGAAAAGGGTGAAGCTGCGCGGGTATTGGAAGCTCCACGGCATCCCTATACCATGGGTTTGCTCCAATCCCTGCCGCCCTGGTCGGGTCGGATGCACCGTCTTTTGGCCATTGAAGGCGTGGTGCCGCATCCGGCCGATTCGGTTCCCGGTTGTCGTTTCCATCCCCGTTGCGCCTTCGCCGGCGAGCGCTGTCGGCGGGAAGTCCCGGAATGGGTCGGGGTTTCCGGCCGCGTCAGCGCCTGCCATTTTGCCGACCAACTTTCCGCTCCCGAGGGTCGGAGATGATCCCGCGGTGCCGGCTTATGTTTTGCGCAGGAAAAAGCAGGCTTGATCGCCGCGGCGGCAAAGGTTCAGTTTTATGGCTTTCGCCTCGAAAATCTTGATTTTCCTCCACGAAAACATCGACGCTTTCCGATCCACCCCGTAGGAATTGGGCGCGAATAGCGAAATTCCGCGAAGGTACTGCTCGCTGCCCCAGAATTGAAAGTCCGTGGAATCGAAAATCACGTCTTCGATGGAGAACCCCGAGTCGCGCGCGAGCCGTTCCATGCTGGCCAGGGAATGAAGGTAAAGGTGACGCGGCGCGTCCAGCGAAACCCATTGGGTGGAATATTTTTTCCAAGCGAAGGACGACACCAGGGGAATGCGGACCAAAGCGAATTTCCCGGGAACCAGCAGGCGATGGATTTCCTTCAAGGTCGCAAGGGGATCGGGCATGTGCTCGAAAGAGTGATGCAGCATGATGAAATCAAATTCTCCCTGCAACGCGCTTATGCCCTGCTTGAAAATCTTCACGCCATCCGGATAGGCCGCGCCTTCCGCGACGAAGGGATCGACGCCCGTAAGTGAAGAATATCCCGCCCTGGCGAATTCATGCAAATAGCGGCCCTGTCCGCAACCTACGTCCAGTATGCGATCGGAACGATCGATGCGCGCTCGCCTCGCCCACAATTTCACGAACCCTGGGACTGAAATGAAGGGCGCGAATGCGCCCAGAAACCCGAAGGCGAGGCGGGCCAGCCAGGCGTTTAAGGCGATGTGCAAACGGCTGGGCCGGGTGAATTCGGATGTCTTACTTTTGAAGGAATAATACCCTTCGGGATAATGCCGGGAAAGATCTTCGGGAATCGCGGCGATTTGCAGGCATTCGCATTGGGAACACTGGAAGTAGGCGAAAGTTTCACCTGTTCCGAACATCATTTCCCGCGCGAGATGCTCGCGTAGTCCGTCCTCGTTTCCACAGATTCTGCAAGCAGGCATTTTTTGAAGTCTACTATTTATACTGTTGGCATCAATGGCCGACAAATCCGCATCGGGCGATTCCCATCATCAGTTTCTTCGCCGCGCCCTGAGTTTCACCCTGTGGGAAAACCTATTCAAGCCGGTTTCCCCCTTGTTGGAATTGACTTGCGCGGCCCTGTTCGTGGGTGGCGCCTGGGGGCGGTTCAAATTCTACGAGTCGCTGGTGTTTCTCGTCTTCCGCGTCAGCGTGA
>JBGPFT010000176.1:0-5238 GCA_041483475.1 Fibrobacteria bacterium
GGAAAAACTGCCGATGCGGCTTTGGAAATCAGCGCGTTCTCCGGAAGGCAAAACGGTGGAGAGGTCGACGCGGGCCAAAGAACCCGGCGCCGATCCTCCCGGATCCGATCCCGAGCGCGCTTCCACTGAGGAGAACCACAACAACGGCCACTTGGAAAGATCCGGGGCCGCGTCGCCGTCCTGGTTGAGGCGAATGCCGTCGAGATAGATGTCCACGCTTCCGGATCGGGAGCCGCGGAAGCTCAATTCCGAGTATCCGCCCAAACCGCCTTGTCGCCGCACCCGAAAACCGGGAAGCGCATCCAAGGCTTCTTCCAGGGAAGCGAAGCGCCGCAATTCTTCCCCGTCCAAGCGGCTGACGCGCGCCGGGCCTTCGACGGGGCGTTGGCCGCGCGTCGTGGCCTCGGGCAAGTCGAGTGTGTCGGGGATCGCGGATCCCGCATTGAGCGCGAATACCGCGGGCCAAAGGCCGAAAAGCATGCATCCCTTCCCGCGGGGCTGGGCCGCGTGGATCAGTCGCAAATCCGCAGGTGAGTCTTCTGGCTCGCGGTTCGGAGCGTTGCCGCTCCCGGTTTTCCGCCTTCCCATCTTGCGACAGTGGCTGGTCCGAAGACCTGGAAAACCTTAACCGCTTACAGCGACGAGCTCGCTCCCGATTCTCACGGGATTCCTCGTTATGCCTCTCCGAAACGGGAGGCTACCTGCAAGTAGGGGGGAAGTTATAACGCGGCGAAAAAAGTTGCAAGGGGGATCGGCAATCCCTTAATTCATCAATTTCATTGCCAATTCCCACGCCGCGATCATGGAATCGGGTTCCGCGATTCCTTTACCCGCGATTTCGAAGGCCGTGCCGTGATCGGGGGAGGTGCGGACGAAGGGAAGTCCGAGCGTGCAATTAACGCCGCTCTTGAAATCGAGGGTTTTCATGGGACCGAAACCCTGGTCATGGTACATGGCGATGACGGCGTCGAATCGGCCCCGCAAGGCCTGGGCGAAAACGGTATCGCCCGGAAAAGGTCCGGAAACGGGATAACCCTCGCGCTCGGATTCAATCATCGCGGGTTTGAGAATTTCGATTTCCTCCCGGCCGAACAACCCGTTCTCGCCCGCATGCGGATTCACCCCCGCCAAAGCGATGCGCGGCGGCTTGCCGTTGGCCCGTGCCAGGGCGTCCCAAGTCACCTGAATCACCCGCTTGACCCGCGCCACCGTGATGGCTTCCAGCGCCTCACGCAGGGAAAGGTGATCGGTGACATGACTGACGACGATTTTGGGATGCCATAGCGCCATCACCGGGCCTGCGACTCCGGTCATTTTTTCCAGGATCTCGGTATGACCCGCGAAATGATGGTCGGCCGAATTCATGGCCTCCTTGTTCAAGGGAGCCGTGACGATGCCTTGGGCGCGTCCCGTCAAGCATTCATCGACCGCGTGGGCGAAATAGCGATAAGCCGCGTCGCCGCAACGCGCGGAGATTTTCCCCATTTCGAATCCGCCCGGACGCAAAAGCCCGAGGGAGCGAACGGGAATTTCACCGTTAACCGCCTTTTCCTCGGTGGCGAAGCGTATCGGCAATTCCAGGAATGCGGCGGTGTCTCGCAGGATATCCAATTCGCCGATCACCAAGGGTCGAAAGCCTGCGGGTGGAACTGCCGACGCCAGGCATTTGCACAGCACCTCCGGGCCTATGCCTGCGGCGTCCCCCAAAGTGAGGAGCAGGGTTTTTGGGTTCACTGGTGAAAAGTTAGGCAATGCGGTCGATTGACAAACGGTTCCAACGGTTGTATTTTACTAAATGGTTAAATAATAAAATGGTTCGCCAAAACCTTCCATCCGATCATCTCAGCGCCGTATTCGGAGCGCTGGCGGATCCCACGCGACGCGCGATCTTGGAGCGGCTCACTTTGGGCCAGGCTTCGGTCAATGCTTTGGCCGCGCCCTTCGAAATGAGTCTTCCCGCCGTCTCCAAGCATTTGAAAGTGTTGGAGCATGCCGGCCTCATCACGCGCGGTCGGGAGGCGCAATGGCGGCCTTGCAAGCTCGACGCGGGACCACTCAAGGCGGTCGCCGATTGGACGGAGCATTATCGCCGGTTCTTCGAGGAAAGTTTCGACCGGCTGGATGAATATTTAAGGGAGCTGCAAAATAAGGAGAAAAAACATGACCGTCAAAAACGCTGAACCTGTCGCCGCCAAGCCATTCGTGCTGACCCGCGTCTTCGACGCGCCCCGCGACCTCGTATGGAAGGCCTGGACCGATGCCGAACATTTGAAAAAATGGTTTGGTCCGAAGGGAACAACCATCCCGTTCGCCAAAATGGATTTCCGGATCGGCGGAACCTACCACTATTGCCAGCGCATGCCCGACGGTAACGAGATGTGGGGAAAAATGACTTATCGGGAAATCAAAGCTCCGGAACGCCTCGTCGTGATCCAATGTTTCTCGGACGCGAAGGGCGGAGCCACCCGCCATCCGATGGCCCCGACCTGGCCGCTGGAAACGCTTTCCACCTCCACCTTGTCGGAAAGCGGCGGCAAAACGACTTTGACCATCCATTGGGAACCTTATAACGCCAGCGAGGAGGAGCGGAAAACCTTTGACGGCGCGTATGATAGCATGAACCAGGGCTGGGGTGGAACCCTGGAGCAATTGGAGAAATACCTGGCGCAGCTCACCGGCAAGGAATTTGTCGAATACCCTTCGGATAAGGAAATGGGGGGGGCCCAAGGGTTTCCGCAACACCATCCACGAAATGGAGGTCAAGCCCGGCGGCGTCTGGCGCCTGACCATGCACGGGCCGGACGGCACCGACTATCCCAACCGCATCACCTACCTCGAAGTCGTAAAGCCTTCCCGCATGGTGTTCGATCACGGCGACGACGCCAATCCCAAAATGTTCCACGTGACCATGGATTTCACCGCCGAAGGCGGCAAAACCAAAATCGTCTGGCGTATTCTGTTCAAGACCGCCGCCGAATGCGAGGAAACCAAGAAGTTCGCGGTGGAAGGCCACAGCTCGACCATGGAACGGCTGGAAGAAATGCTGGCTGGGATGCGGGGATAGTATGGGCGACGCAGGAGAAGCCCGCAAGCGGTGGACGGCGTTCTACGTGGTTTGCCTGGGGAGCGGTGAACACCTCGTTCATGATGGGCGGCGCCCTCGGCCTGGCCAGCCTAGCGAGCCTGGCGGCCACGATCGGAGCTACTCTTATCCGTGAAAACGCCTAACCTCTGTAAGGAGAAAAAATGTTCAAGCTGATTCTCATCGCCCTCATCGCGATAATTGCCGTCTTCCTTGTCGTGGCCGCCCTGCAATCGCCGGATTACAGTCTTTCCCGATCCACGGTCATTAACGCCGCCCCGGCTGAGGTTTTCTCCCAAATCAACAATTTCCACAATTGGGAAAACTGGTCTCCATGGGCCAAGTTGGATCCGGCGATGAAAACCACTTTCGCGGGCCCCGATTCGGGAGTGGGCGCGGTTTATATCTGGGACGGAAACATGCAGGTGGGATCGGGAAAAATGACCTTGGTGGAAAGCCAACCGTCGGAGCGCATCTTACTCAACGTGGATTTTTTCAAACCCATGAAGGGCAGCAGCCTCACCGAATTCACCTGCAGACCCGAAGGCCAGGGCACCCAGGTGACCTGGAGCTTGAGCGGGAAGAAGAATTTCATTTCCAAGGCCATGTGCCTTTTCAGGAGCATGGAAAAAATGATCGGCCCCAATGTTGAAATGGGTTTAGGGCAGATGAAAGCGACGGTGGAGGGCAAAAAGCAAACCGCCCCCGCCGCGAATGGAGGTTGATATGCTGAATCGATATTCAGGTTATCAATTTCCGGCGGAATTCATTCCCAAGATCGGATCCCAAGGGTGGATCGGCGCCATCATCGAGTTGGTGACGGGCCTGGCCGTCGCGGCTAGAACACGATTTTGAAGCCGAAAGACCCGAGCTTGTCCTCGTTATCGTGGGTGTTGTCGTCGTAAAAGACGTAGGTGTAATACAGCGCGGCGAGATCCGAAGCGGAAGCTGTTCCACCAGATGGAACCCAGAGAATCCGCGCCAGCGACGGCAACAAACAAACAGAGGCCCGGAAGGGCCCGGGAGACGATCCGGGGCACGGGCGTTATTATATATAAGCCGGCCCGCAGGAGGGAAAATGTCCAAAATGTCGATTCCGGCTGCCGCGTTTCTGATTACGGCCTTCCCCGCCCTTGCCGTAGACTCGCCTGCGTCGGTCGCAAAGCGGTTCGTGCAGGCGGCCTCATCGGGTGACCCGAAGGCGCTCGATCTTCTCACCTCCGCGGAGAAGCGGCGTCTCTCCGCCAACTTCGCGAAGCAAGCAAAGCTGCTCTACGGCAAGCCACCCGGGAGCCTGTCGGCGGGCTACGGGGACGCCCTTGGCGAGTTCGTGAATGGGGACGCGGCGCTCGTCGTGCTCCGGCGCGTAATCACGGCCGATCCCTCGGCCGCGAAGGCCGAACGTCCGAAACTCCAGGCACAGTTGGATGAGTACTTTCCGAAAGCACAGCGCTCTTCCGCGTCCAGACTAATCGCCTGGAAGGGCGACACGTTCGAAACGGTGATTTCGGTTCGTCTTGAACAGATGGGCGGCGCGTGGAAAGTCACGTTGCAGCCGTTGAGCGATTATCCGACACCCGCGTTTCGCTCCGCAATGATGAAGAAATGGGGCTGCAACTTGCTGCGCTGGGGGAACGACGATGACGGTGGCGGGGGGGAGTTCGAAGGGGAAGTGCAAGGCTGGTCAGCCTCGAAAACCGACGAACCGGACTGCATGTTCCCGGAAACGATGGAGCATTGCAAGAAAGGCCAGGAGGGGTGCTTCACCCCGACGGGGGAGCCTTGTCAGTCGTACTGAATGCGGGGTTACGCCAATTTCTTCAAGAGCGCGTCCACCGAAATGGGGCTCCCCGCCTTCACTTTCACCGAAAAGCGTTGCTTGGGATTGGGATCGCGAGTCAGGGAAAAACCTACTGAACCGTAAATCTTGAACAGCAAGGCCTCCAGATCCGGGCGCAGGGCCGCCAGCGTCGCTTCGTTATTGGGTGAAAGCGCGCGGTTGTTCACGATCAGTTTGAGATTGCCCGCAAGGAACACCGGTTTTTTCGCGAAGGAAGCGTCGTTTTCCAAATGCTTCGCCGCGCGCAAAAGAGAAAGCAAAGATTCTCTCAACTTGTCCGCGTTGGAGCCTTCCATGGGTTGGCGGCGATCGTAGA
>JBGPFT010000177.1:0-5234 GCA_041483475.1 Fibrobacteria bacterium
GTTGAAAAGCGCCTTCGAGGACGTGGCCTTGCGCGTGGTGCTGGGACACATCACCGCCCAGGAGATGAGCACCAATCTTTCGGTGCTGCAAATGTTGCAATCGCCCGGGGGAGGGGCCCTTCCGCAAGCGGTGGCCCAGGTCAGCGCCAGCGCACCGGCCGAGGCCCAAGAAGGCGCCCTGCAAAACGCCCTGATGAACACTTTGGGAACTTTTAAAGGATCGGCGCAGTCCGAAAACGCCAACGTCGAGGATATCCTCACCGGCATGTACAACATGCGGGCCGAGCTGATCAAGGCGCTCAAGGCACAGGAAGGCCTGTCCAGGCATTTGCAGGACGGGGACAAGCTCCCCGAAAGCGCCGAGTCGGTGTTCGTGAACACCGCGGTGGATCTCATCGTCCAGGAATACCGCAAGCATGGCGGAAACATCCGCAAGATGGCCGACGTCATCCAACGCATCGTGCCGGAAAAACGTCATCTCCAGGCCGTGTTGGCCAAGGTGCGCGATGCCCTGGTGCAGTCGGGAGTGCCGCTGATCGAGTATTACAACCTGCTGGGCGAACTCAATGTACGCATGTCGGCGGACCAGGGTTACCAGGAATTCCTCCGCAGCGGGGCGGGTATGGGGGTTTCACCCCAGGAATTGGTGCAGGAATTGCAGCAGAACCCCAAGCAGGCGGCCCAACTCATCATGCTGGCCGGAGAGTTACGGCGCCAAGGCAAAGGCGGAAACGCCGACGAAATGGTCCAGTCGCTCACGGATCTGGTCGAGGGGGCCGGGGACGAGTTGGCCAGGAAGGCCGAGGAGAATCCCAGGGAAGCGAGCCGTCTGGCCGGCATGCTGTTCCAACTCGAAAGCGAGGTCGGAAAGGGCTTGGATGAACAGCCCATGTCCGACGAAGCCAGGAACGCTGCCAAGCAACGCCTGCAGAATCGCCTCCAGCAATCCCTGGGAGACATGAAACGCCGGGCCGCTTTGGCCCAGCTAAAAATGTCCGGAGTCAGCGAAGCCGAACGCGTCGAATTCTTCCTGCAAACCTTCGCCGACTCCAAGGAACTCGACGACGCCATGGAGCTGATGGGCGGCTCTCTGGCTACGGACGCCGTGGCCAAGCAGTTGGCGGAACAAGTTCTGCAAAAGGTGCGCCAGGAAATGCAGGCGCGTCGCGAGCGCAATCTCTCCAAGGAATTGCCCCAGGGAGTTTACGTCAAGGCGGTGCTGGACTTCTTCCTCAAGTTCGAGGTGAACCGGTCGCTGCGCTACGAGCTTCCCTTCAGCGCCGTGCTGGTGTCCTTCCAGGGATTGCCCGAGGACAAAGACAGCCAGGAGAAATACGGCGAGGCCTTGCGGGGGCTGCAGAACGTGCTGGTGGGCGACATGCGCAAGCTGTTCCGGGAATCCGATTTTCTGGGTTACCTGGGATTCAACCGCTTTCTCGTTGTCGCCCCGATGACGATAAACGACGCCACCACGTCGATCATCAAGAAAATCCGCGATCACATCACGCGTCAGGTGGCCCTGCCCGACGGCACGCGCACTTGGCTGCGGCCGCGCTGCGGCTGCGCCAGCTTCGACAAGGAGAAGGTCAACACCTACCAGAAACTTTATCAGGAATTGCAGAAGAACTGGCAGGCGGACGCGTAGGGGTTACCTTTCGCGGCCCATGTTTCTCGACGAAACCCGGATTGAAATCAAGGCGGGCAAGGGCGGCGACGGCGCCGTGGCTTTTCGCCGCGAGAAGTTCGTTCCCCGCGGCGGACCGGCGGGCGGCAACGGGGGCCGGGGCGGCCATGTCATTCTCCAAGCCAGCAAGGATCTCCACACGCTGTACGACATCGGCCAAAGCCGCATCTTCCGCGCCGATGACGGGGAAAGGGGCGGAAGCTCGAATTGCACGGGTAAAAGCGGCGAGGACGTGATCCTGAAAGTGCCGACGGGAACCTGGATCAAGGACGCGGACACGGGGGAAACCCTGGCGGATTTAAAGCAGGACGGCGAGCGTGCCGTGCTGGCGCAGGGAGGCCGCGGCGGCCTGGGTAATTCCGTGTTCAAGAACTCGATCCGACAAACCCCCAAAATATCCACACCCGGAAAACCCGGCGAACAACGGAAACTCCTGCTCGAACTCAAACTCATGGCGGATTGCGGCTTGGTGGGCTTTCCGAACGCGGGCAAAAGTTCCCTCCTGCGGCGGGTCTCGGCGGCTACGCCCAAGGTGGCGGATTATCCCTTCACCACCTTGCAGCCGGTGTTGGGAGTGGTGGGCATGGGCCTGGGAAAAAGTTTCGTGCTGGTGGACATTCCGGGACTTATCGAAGGCGCCGCCGAAGGCAAAGGGTTGGGACACCGCTTTCTGCGCCACATCGAAAGGACGCGCTGCCTAGCCTTCGTGCTCGACGGTTTCGAAAAAAATCCCTACGCGCAATACCGGATCCTGCGCTCCGAGTTGGAAAGGTTCCACCCGTTGCTGCTGGATAAACCCAAGCTCATTCTCCTCAACAAGTCGGACCTGGGGGACTTTTCCATCAGCCCCAAGTTCAAGCAGGGAAAATGCCCGGTGCTCCGGGTTTCCGCGGTTTCGGGGAAAGGTTTGGAAGAGTTCAAGCGGGAAGCCTATTCCCTGCTGCGGGAACAGGTCGAAGTAAAAGACGAGTGGGAGGGGTAATCAGTTCTCGTCGTAATTGCGCTCTACCTCTTCGCGATCCTTCTTCTCCACGATTTCGTTGGAGAAGCTGCGATCCAGGGGCAAGGCGTTGACATCGGGATTGCTGTTGTCCAGGATGTAAACCGCCGAAGGATTGTCCAGCCACCCCACCACCTCCACGTCCTTCAGGTTATGCGTGCCGCCGCTGGTGATCTTGACCCGTTCCAAGGTGCTGTTTTCCACCCACCCCTTCACGCTACCGCTGGTCTTGATCAGGGAACGGCCCTTGCTTTCCTTGAGCAATTGCACCTCGGACCCTGCGGTCAAATCGGCGACCTTGTCCCCCTCGTCGGAAAGCTCGGCTTTGAAAAGCACCGCCCCGCCGGATTTGATCCGGATCACCTCGATGGATTCGGTCTTGGATTTGGCCATGACGGCCCCCACCAGCACCACACACAAAACCGCCAAACCTCGCAGCGTACCGTTCATCGAAGTACCCTCCGCCCGTGATGAATGCCTGGGCCTTGTGCCCTAATAATATATCAAGGCGGGAAACTTCGACGCGGAATTTGAGGGGAAACCGGGTTGGGACACCGCAATTGCCCGCGCCAATTGAAGCCGAGCTTGTAGTCCATTCCATCAAAAAAATGTTGACCCTCAAAAGTCCAGCCCCGAGCCGGGTTATTGTCAAATAAACCCGGCCGCCGATGTATTTTCGGATCCCCATGCCCCCGGATACGCCCCGTCACCGCAGGTTGTTTCCCATCATCGTTCTTGCCGGAGCATTATTGGCCTTGGTCTTTGGCGGGTATTTGGTGTTGGGCCGTCCGCTAGGCCCCGCGAGAGAATTAATGGCCCCGACTCAGAACGGAGCCGTCCTTTATGAAGTCCCGCTCCATGCCAGCACTTCTTTTCTGGCTTTCGACCTTTATGACAAAGGCTTCATCGCTTTCCCCCGCGTCTTAAAAGCCTTCATCCGCTTCACCAGCCAGGAAAAGCGGGTCCGGGCGGGGTTTTATTACCTGCCGCCCCGGAATTCGGTTTTGGAAATGGCCTTCAAATTGACCGCGGGAAAAATGGCCACCCAAAGCGTCACCATCCCGGAGGGCAAGGCCAGTTGGGAAATTTACGGTATCCTGAAGGAACGGTTTCCCATGGATTCGCTCTTATTCGATTCCCTCGTCCATTCGCCGGAATTCGCCCGTTCCCTGGGCTTGGAAGCACCGGGACTCGAAGGCTACCTGTTTCCAGACACTTATGTTCTGCCTTACCGCGTCGCCGCGGGCGATGCCTTGCGCGCCATGGCGCATCGTTTTCTCGTCGTAGCCGAATCCCTTTCCTCCGCATCGGACGTATTGCAGCTTTACGGTCGGCATGGCTGGGTGACTTTGGCCTCGATCGTCGAAAAGGAGGCGGCTGTACACCCCGAACAAAGCCTGATCGCGGGTGTTTTCTATAACCGGTTGCGCCAGGGTTGGCCTTTGGGGGCCGACCCCACCGTGCGTTTCATCCTGAAGAAACTCACCGGCCCCATTTACGCCAGCGAACTCGCCATCAACTCCCCATACAACACGCGCCGTTATCCTGGACTTCCACCGGGACCTATTTGCAATCCGGGGACTCGGGCCCTGACGGCCGCTTTGAAGCCCGGAAAAACCGAGATGATGTTTTTCGTAGCCAAGGACGATGGCACGCGTGAACATTTTTTCTCGGCCACCAATCCCGAGCATGACCACTATAAAGCTCAAGCAGCTGAAAACCGCAAAATCCGGACAGAAGAAGCCCGCTTACACGGTCAAATTTCGGCGGGAACCGACCCTGCCTCCATCCCCTCCAGAAAGCCCCATTAGTTGACTAAAAAAACTCAAAATACTGTAGTGTATTTTTATGTTCTTTGAATCGTAAATAATGCTCCATTCGGCCTAAAACGCATTTTCAAAAGCTAATTTGGAGATTAAATTATGGTGGTATGACGAAATTGTCATCGATGTCATCAGCCCAGCCCATACAAGCGCATCAGAGAGCTTCGCATGGCCCCGGGTTTACCTGGATGTGACCCATGACTTTCGTCGGAAGGACACCATGAAAACTCCTAGATATTTCCTGCTAAAATCCTTCGCCGCCGCCGTAATTGCCTCGGGCGCGGTTCAAGCCCAAGCCTTGCGTTGTGATCTGGTTCAATCCGCCGCCGCCTGCTTCGACATCGACACATTGAACGGCAGAACCATTACCGTTCCCTCCAACGTCACGCGCTTGGAAAATCAGGGGATTTCCCTTTGTCAGGGAACTGACTCGCTGGGCGGACAGGCCGACATCGTCTATGTCTACGACAATTCCGGAAGCATGGGCTTGGGGGGAGGCGCCTGGATAAACCCCGTCGCCCCCTTCGATACTGTCTTTTATCAAAGTACTGCCGGATGCGCCTCCACCGCCACCAGCGGCACGGTTACGATTCAACAGTGGAATGCCGCCGGTTTGGCGACTGCCCCGGTTACTATGCCACGGCTTACCTCGAACACCGGATGCACCAGTTGGTCCGGCGACCCCTACAATGTTCGCGGAAGAGCATACCGCCTCGGCATCGCCAAC
>JBGPFT010000178.1:0-5228 GCA_041483475.1 Fibrobacteria bacterium
AAAAAGAAAAGCTTGGGTTTCTCCCGCGCCTCCATTCGCGCTCTTTGGGTGAACTGGTCCGGCAGGGTCGGGTGACCGCTGAAATCGAACGAGTGAATGGAAGTCAAGAGCATCCGTTGGTGCGGTTGTTCGTGACCGTGCGGTAACCCTCCCTTAACACCCGATCCCTACCCTTTTGGCGTAAACAAAAACCAAAAGGAGATCCCATGATCAACCCCTACCAATCACCCCAATACGAAACCGGCCGCGAGTTGCGGCTGAGCCGCTTAAAGAACCTCGCACACGGCGACCCGGAATTGGAAGCCGAAGCGGCGCGGATTATGGAGGAAGTGGAAAACCAGCCTTTGACGGGCACGCAGTTAATGCTGCGGGCGCAGAGGATCGCCGAAGCCCAAGCGATGTGATATTCAGGTGATGTCCAAAATTTTCGCGAGGCGATCCGTCAGGCGTTCCATGGTGTTTTCCGGGATACAGCCCAAAAATTTGACG
Source organism: Fibrobacteria bacterium (assembly GCA_041483475.1). Taxonomy (GTDB): domain Bacteria; phylum Fibrobacterota; class Fibrobacteria; order UBA11236; family UBA11236; genus UBA11236. The sequence continues at coordinate 490 of JBGPFT010000178.1, forward strand.
AATCGCCGATTGTCGATGGCGCGCAACTGATCCACCAGAATCTCCGACGTTTTGACCAGCCCCGAATCCTCCGGCCTCATGCGTACCCGCAAATACTCTACACCGTCCTCCACTTTTGAGGTGATGGGACAAATCAAGGTGGAGGGATGCCCCGTTTCGTTCAAAAGATCGGACTGGATCACCGCCACCGGGCGCGTTTTTCCCGGCTCGGTGCCGCGCGTCGGGTTCAGATCCGCCAGCAGGACATCGCCGCGCCGGACATCCATTACGCGAAGTCTTTGTCCGAAAGGGCCTCGAATTCCTTCAATACCCGCAGGCTTTCGGATCGAACGGCCTTGGACTCGCGCCGGAGAATCTCCCGCAATCCGGCGCGTTCTCCGACCTTGTTCATCAACCGGACGGCCCTGTTGATATAAGCGTTCCGGCTGGTGTGCATCCGTTTGGCCAGACTATCGGCGGATTTCAGGATGCCTTCTTCCATCTTGACGGACAAGGATTTGGTCATGGACGGCCTCCGGTGATACCAAAAGTATATACCAATTTTTACCCTTTTCCCGTTTTTTACCTTCGCGCCGCATGCTTCCCTTCGTCACCTTCGTCGCCTTCGACATCGAAACCACCGGCCTTGATCCGTCGCGGGAAGACATTTTGGAATTGGCGGGCTTGCGCTTCACTTTGGAGCGCAAGGACGGCAAACTCTTCGCCAAGGAATTGAACCAATACCAAAGCTTGGCCAAGCCCGCCAAACTCATCCCCGAGGAAGCCACCCGCATCCACAACATCACCAACGCCATGGTGGAAGACGCGCCCGATCTGAAATCGGTGCTGCAGGGATTCGTCCGCTTTTGCGGATTAAGCTCCATTCTCGTGGCCCACAACGCCTCCTTCGACGCTTCCTTCCTGGCCAAGGCCATCCGCAAGCACGGCCTCGTCATGCCGCAAAATCCGGTGGTGGACAGCCTCAAAATCGTGCGCAAAATCCTGCCCGAATACGCTTCGCATAAATTGGGCGAACTGGCGCGCCGGCTCGGCGATCAAACCGAACTCGCGGTGCAACAAAAAGATTTGCATCGTGCCGCCTACGATTGCTCCGTGCTCAAGGAAGTGCTTTGCGCCTGCCTGCGCAAGCGCTACCAGGACAAGGATCTGGCCATGGATCAGGCGGTGAAATCCCTGGAAAGCGTGCATGGCCCTTCCCTGCGTTTTTCGCAATTTTCTTGAAGCGCGAAAACGCTGCGATTTCGGGCGGTTAAATCTTAGTCCAATGTGATTTCTATCATTGTTGGGATCCCTTTTCCCGCCAAGTGCAGCGCGGGGGCGGACGCGTTATGACCTCTATTCGAATTCTGCTTTTTCTCGCGTTGATTACCTCCGTAATCCGCGTCCAGGCGCGGGAAGAGGGCGAGGAAATCCAATGGCTGGAATCCGCCATCAACGCCGTCCTGGCGGGAAAACCCCTGCCCAAGGATACCGTCACGGTGTCGGCCGAATTCCAAAAACGGATGCAATGGGGCCAGCATGACGAGCGGCTGCTCGAGGCGGAAGGGAGGCTGGCCCTGGCCCAAGGGCGCTGGATCGAGGCCCTGGCCATCCTGCAAAACCTCGTCCAGCCCACTCCCGCCGTCATGGAATTGGTGGCGCAATGCCTCGATCTCAAGGGCGAGAAATATGAATCCGCCGCCTGGAAATTGCGCGCGGCGCGCGCCTACGGGCCCAGCGAGGAAAAATCGCTGCTTCTGCTGCATGAATACGCCGCCTTGCGTCCGGATGACGCCGACGCCTTGGCGGAATTGGCGGTGGCTTTGTACCGGCAGAACCACGAAAGAGAAGCCGCGGCGCTGTACCGGGATCATGCCGACGAATTCACCCGCAGCGAATCCACCGCCTTGGACGCGGGAACGGTACTGGAAGAACTGATCCCCGCTTCGGCGGTCGGATTTTACGCCAAGGCCCTGGGCCGGAATCCCATGAGCGAAGCCCTGGGCAAACGACTGGGCAAAATGCTGAGGACCGCGCCGGCGAGCCGGGAAACCGCGGCGCAATGGCAAATGCTTTGGGAGCTTTCCCCCGCCGACACGGGCGCGCGCAACCGCGCCCTGGCCGCCTGGGAAGGCGCGGGCGACACCGTGCGGCATCAAACCCTGTTGGAGAAGGCATTGATGCGCGACAGCCTCTCACCCTCGCTCAATTTCCGCGCCGCCCGCTTCGCCTGGTCGTTTGGCGACAGGCAAGCCGCCCGGCGCCACGCGGAAATCGCCGCCGGCGGGGGGGAAAAGGGATCCGAATGCGCCGTCATCCTCGCGGAAACCGCGGAGAACGATTCGGCGGTGTCCCGATACCTTCCGCAATTCCTGGCGGAAAGCCGTTCTTCTTCCGCTTCGGCCTCCGTGTTGCGGTCCGCGGCGCGGGGTTTGGCCTTGCAGGGAAAATACGCCGAGGCTTGCCGCCTTTACGATCGGGCTTACGCGGCCTCCCCTGCGATTCTTCAAGGACGCGCGGAAGTACTCAAGGATTTGGAACAATGCCAGGAGCCGGTTTTCCAGGCCTTGATGGTGAAGCTGGGAGGCCTTGAATCCGTGGGGCCCAAGGCGTTGACTTCCATCGGACGCCACGATGTCCAGGAAAAAAAATGGGAGGATCTGGCCGGGGTTTTGACGCGCCTGACCGCAACGGTCGACTCTTCCGGAAAATCCGGTCGCGACGCCTTGGAAATGACCGAGGCCTTGTCGCAACAGCGCGCGGATCTGGCCAAACCGATTTTGAAAAAACTCGCCGAAGGCGGCTCTGCGGACGCAGCCGCGCTGCTGGGTAAGATTCTGCTCGACTCGGGGCAATGCGCCGAGGCCCTTCCCCATCTCAACGCGGCGAAGGCCGCCGGAAAAGGCGTCGAGTCCCAACTCAGCCGATGCCTGCTTGCCACCGGCGACAGCGCCGGGGCGCAAAGTGTGCTGGAAAAGCTGCTGGAGCGGAAGGCCGCCGGCACTGCGGATAAAATCCAGCTCGGGCTTTTGCTGCAAAGCCACGGCGAAGCCACGAGAGCCGGTCCAATGCTGGATGAGGCTCTGCGTGAAAAAGACGCCGCCGCGGCCCCCGGATACGGAGAGGCGTCTTTGGCCGCCGGTTTATGGGCTTGGGGAAGCGGGCGCGCCGACAAGGCCAAGCGCCATTTGCAAACCGCCCTGAAACTTTTACCCGATTCCGTTTCGGGATGGCGGGCATTGGGACAGGCTTACGCCGCTCTGGGAAACTGGACCGAAGCCGCGGAGGCTTTCGCCCAGGGTTGGGCGCGTTCCCCGGACGACCCGGCGCTGATCGAAGGCCTGCTCACCGTGGCGAAAAAATCAGGCGACAAAACCGCATTGGAGCACGCGTATACCGCCGTGCTGCGCCTCGATTCCAACCAGTTGGAGGCCGCGCGCTTCTTCGCGGATCTGCGCTCCGAACAAAAACGCTGGGCCGAGGCGTCGCCCTTCCTGCGCCGCCTCGCCGAGGCCGAACCGGGCAACGGACGGGCCTGGGCGCGTTACGGCAATTGCCTGACCGAACTTTCGGATTTCTCCCACGCGGGCCCCGCCCTGCAAAGCGCCTTGGACCTCGGCATCGAGGACGAGGACGTTTTCATCAACCGGGCCCGGGCCTATCGCGAGGAGGGGGCCAAGGATATGGCGGCCTCCATCCTTAATTTCCTACTCACCCGCAATCCCAAAAGCGAAAGAGCCCGCCAATGGCAGGCTAAATTCGCGGAAGAGGACGGCGGGATCGGGGCGGGCGCGGGAAAATGACCTTACGCGCGTTCGATTTGCAACGCGCGCATTTGCTCCAGGGCGGCTTCGATGCCGTTCTTGGCGATGAAACGGACGCCGGAGATGCTCACCCGCAAGGTGATCCACTTCTTCCCGGATTGAAGCCAGAACCGCTTCTTCTGCAGGTTGACCTGGAAGAACTTCCGGGTATGGTTCATGGCGTGGGAAACCTGATTCCCCTTCTGACGCTTCTTGCCGGTCACATCACAAATACGGCTCATGGCGGGCCTCGTTCTCCGAAAATCGGTGAAGGCAAGGTAGAAAAAACGGAGAGGGACCGGAAGGCGAGGGCGCTTAAAATCCCGCCAAAACCTCGGGCAGGGAGAAATGCACGTTTTCCTCGAGAATGACGTAGTCTTCCGCCGCGGTTCCGGGGAATTCGCTCTGAATCCAACGTACCACATCCTGCACCAGGTCCTCGGGCGCAGAAGCGCCTGAGGAAATGCCGATGCTCTGGATCTTTTCAAACCATTCCCGCTGCAAATCCCGGGGGCCGTCGATCAAGTAGGAGGGCTTGCCCAGGCGCGCGCCCAATTCGCGCAGACGATTGCTGTTGGAACTGTTCTTCGATCCGATGACGAGCAGGAGATCGACGAGCTTGGCCATCTCCGTCACCGCGCTTTGGCGGTTGGTGGTGGCGTAGCAGAGATCTCCTTTCTCCGGCCCATGGATTCCGGGAAACCGGCGCTTGAGCGCCTCGATGACATCCCGGGTTTCGTCGATGGAAAGGGTGGTTTGGGTGATATAGGCCAATTCCTCCCCGCCCCATTCGGGCAATTCCGCCACGTCTTCCGCGGTTTCGACCAGCACGACTTCGCCCGGATCCAATTGGCCCATGGTGCCGATCACCTCGGGGTGGCCCGCATGGCCGATGAGGATGATGCGGCGCTCCCGCTTGTTGTGGCGCTGCACCGAGGAATGCACTTTCTTCACCAG
>JBGPFT010000179.1:0-5221 GCA_041483475.1 Fibrobacteria bacterium
CAAGGCGGCGATGGCCGAATTGAGATCCCCACTTTGATAATTGAGCTGCGCCGCCTGGAATAAGGCTTCGGGGGATTCCGCGCGGACCGGGGCACAGAACGCGCCCAAGGCGAAGGAAATCGCGAAAACCCGAATCAAGGGATGGGAGCGCATTAGAGGGGAAGCGAGGCTCATGATCTCTCCGTTTCGTGGCGCATTGGGAAAGGGCATTCGGCCGCGTATATATAGTAATCGGGTCGATTTTCCCGCTGATTTCAGCCTTTTTCCCAGGGGAAGTCCAGCACGGCGTCGACGGCGGATTTTCCCAGCCCCAGCATGAGCAGCCGATCCAGGCCCAGAGCCGTTCCGGCGCAGGCAGGTAACCCCTTTTTCAGGTCCGTGAAGAAGCCCTCGTCCAACGGGATGGCCGGTTTTCCCATCGCGACCCGGATCCGGTTTTCCTCTTCGAACCGTTTCCGATACTCCCCGGGATTGGTCAATTCTTCGTATCCGTTCCCAAGTTCCACGCCTCCGCCGAACACTTCGAAACGCAGCGCCGTACCCGGAACTTCCGGATCGGGAAGCGCCTGGGAGGAAAGGTCGGCGGGAAATCCGTGCACCACGGTCAGGACTTCGGGATCCAGAGAAGGCTCCACTAACTCCGACATGAGGAAATTCAAGGCGTCGGCGCGACGGGGAAAAGCTTTCGGGTCGAAGCCGCGAGCGGAGAAAATTCCCTGCTCCAGCAGGGTTTCGCGCGAAGCAGAAAGAGGATCCATTCCCGTGGCCGAACGGAATACCTCGCGGTAGGACGCGAATCTGGCTTCCCTCGCTCCGGCGACGAGGCGGCAAACCTCAACGGTTTCCTCCATCATTTTGCGGAGGGAAAAACCCCGTCGATACCATTCGACCAGCGTGAATTCTGGGTTGTGCAGCCTTCCCCTCTCCCCCAGCCGGAAGGCTTTTCCGGTTTGGAAAATATCCGGGAAGCCGCGCGCCAAAAGCCTTTTCATATGCGGCTCGGGCGAAGTTTGGAGATAACGCAGGGCCGGGGATTCCCCCGCGATCATGGGAACCGCAAATACCCCGATGTGGCAATCATGGGAAGCCCCGCGGGAAAGCAGGGGCGTTTCCACTTCGAGTACTCCGCGCCCGGAGAAAAACGCGCGGATTTTAGCGAGGGCCTCGGCCCGGAAACGCGCGGCCGGAAGCATGCGCCCGTCCTTTCAGGTCGCGGACATGATCCGGATTCATGGCCCAGGCCAGAGCGCCGGAACGGAATTTCAGACGCGGGTGGCTCCTCCCGTTCGGGGCTAAAGACACGGGATTTTGCGGGATGGGATTGCCCAGGGCGTCCAGCGGCCGAATCTTGATGTTGCGGTAGAAGTTTCCCGCCGCGCCCGTCCACATGGAGACCTGATCGTGTACCTGGAGACCCAAATAACCCGTGGGCTGGCTGGCGTCGGGGGATTGATGATCCATGACCGGAACCCAGAGGGCCGCATTGAGCCTGCGTATATAGGTGCGGCAACGCGGAGGATTCCCGAAGAACTCGATGCGGATCTGGTTCCATCCGTTGATATCCCAAACCGCAGTCCACTGCGCGGGAGTGCAACCCGTGGCCGGGCAGCCGAAGCTGGTGGGATTCTGCGCGGCGGTGAGAGTGGTCCAGGCCGTCGCGGTGTTGATAGTGCTTTCGTTTCCCGCGAAAAGATACGGGTCGATGTTGAAGGCCGCGTACCCCGTTTCGCCGTAAGAACCCCCGATGCTGCTGCCGGTCCGGTAATCGATTCCCACCTGATATCCCTTGCCGCCGATGGCGGTGCGCTCGAAGACGCCCGCATCGTTACCCCAATCCGGCCAAATGTCCATAATGAGTTCGGTATTGACGAACTGCTTGTTGTACATGAGGATGTCGCCGACCCCATTGGGAGGCGCGGTGGAAAAGATGGCTCTGAGATTGGTGTCGACTAGCCAAATGCCGCCGAGGGTTCGATCCCCCGCCGAGGATGGGGTTTGGCAGTTCTCCCACCAGCCTTTGAAGGTTCTCCCGTCGAAAACGGATCGGAATCCGGCGCTGTCAGGCGCCGAAACCACCGTATCAATCGGGTTACCCGGACCCGCATCGCACGGGGTGTTCACGAGCGGCGACGGCACCGGGCCGGGCTGGGCGCCCAGTCCACTGCAAAAAACCGTCACGGGCCACAATTTCCATCCCAAGGTTCGCCGGAAATCTATCGACATGCTCCCTCCCAATACCCCCATGATCCATATTAAGCCAAAAACGTTTTTCGCCCCCGGAGTATCGGTTAAATCTTCGGAACTCCCGTGTCGCTGACGCCCCGCATCAAGCCCTCACGCGCCGCCTTGGCCAACTTCCGGTAATCGGAACGGATTCGGTCGAGCGCTTCCTCATCCAACTCCTCCAGATCCAACAAGGCGTTATGGGCCCCTTCCAGAGCCCGGATCAACTCATCCAGTTTGACCTGCACGGCCTCGGAGTCGCGGTTCTGAGTGTTTTGGATCAGGAACACCATCAGGAAGGTGACGATGGTGGTCCCGGTGTTGATCACCAGTTGCCAGGTATTGCTGTACCCGAACATCGGCCCGGTCAGAATCCAAACGAGGATGATCAACGCGGCCAGCAGGAAAGCCGAGGGTTGTCCCGTTTTTCGGGCCGTCCATTTCGCGAAACGGGAGAAACCTGTCGTGGACTTGGTGGGCTTCATGGCGTTTTTCTTTCCCTGGGGAGAAGGATACTTTTTTCCGATTGACAGGAATTTCCGAATCGGTTCCTATTACCCCCCTCCATGGACAGTTCCAAAATCCGCAACGTCGCCATCATCGCCCACGTCGATCATGGCAAGACCACCTTGGTGGACGGGCTGCTCAGGCAAAGCGGCGCGTTCCGAGAGCACCAGGCCATCACCGAACGCGTGCTGGACTCCGACGATCAGGAACGCGAACGCGGCATCACCATCTTCTCCAAGAACGCTTCGGTGGTTTACAAGGATCACCTGATCAACATCGTCGACACGCCGGGCCACGCCGACTTCGGCGGCCAAGTGGAGCGCGTGCTCGGCACCGTGGACGGGGCCCTGCTCATCGTGGACGCCTTCGAGGGCCCCATGGCCCAGACGCGCTTCGTGACCAAGAAAGCCCTGGAATTGGGCCTGACCTTGTGCGTGGTGATCAATAAGATTGACCGCACCGGCTGCGAGCCTTCCAAGGCCCTGGACGCGGTATTCGATTTGTTCGTGGACCTCGGGGCCAGCGAGCAGCAGCTCGATTTCGCCTATGTGTTTGCTGCGGGCCGCAACGGCACCAGTCGACGCCGGCTCGAAGATCCGGATTCGAATTTGGTGCCGGTGTTCGAACTCATCCTCGAACGCATCCCGGCCCCCCGGGTCGGAACCGGCTCCAATCCCATCCTGCAAATCACCAGCCTCGAATACCAGGAGTTCATGGGCCGCATGGCCGTGGGCCGCCTGCAGCAAGGGATTCTGCGCACCAACCAAACCGTCACCCACATCAACGAGCATGGAGTAGCGAAGCGGGTGCGGGTGTCGAAAATCCTCTACCCGGAAGGCGTGAAGCTGAAGGAAATTCCCGAGGCGGTGGCGGGACAAATCGTGTCGCTATGCGGCATTCCCGATTTCACCTTGGGGGACACGATCTCCGGCGATGAAAACCCCGTTACTTTACCGCGCATCAAGGTGGATCCGCCCACGATTGCCATGCGTTTCTGGGTGAACGACTCGCCCTTTTGTGGACTCGATGGCGGCCGTTTTCTCACTTCCAACCATTTGTCTGAACGCCTGGAACGCGAAGCCTTGGCAGACGTGGCCCTGCATGTGGAAAAGGTGGAAGACACCGCGGCCTTCCGCGTATCGGGTCGTGGCGTCCTGCATCTCTCCGTGGTGATCGAGAAAATGCGGCGCGAAGGCTATGAATTCACCGTGGGCAGGCCCCGCGTGCTCACCCGCATGGAGGGGGACGTCGAATTGGAGCCGGTGGAATCCATCACCATTCACGTACCCCAGGAATACTGCGGCATGGTCATCGACGAGGTGAACCGCCGGCGCGGCGAAATGAAGGACATGGCCCTTGAGGGCCAGCAGACGCGGGTGAACTTCGACATCCCGGCCCGCGGCCTAATCGGCCTGCGCACGCGGCTGCTTTCCCTCAGCAAGGGTTACGCCGTATTCCAGCAATTGTTCAAGGGTTATGAGCCTATGAAGGGCCGCATCGAACAGCGGCCCACCGGCGCCCTGATCGCCAAGGAGCGCGGAGCGTCGGTGGCCTTCGCTTTGTGGAAGTTGGAGGAGCGGGGCGTGATGTTCATCGGATCCGGCGTCGAGTGTTATCCCGGCATGATCGTCGGCGAACACAGCCGTGGGGACGATCTCATCATCAACGTTTCCAAGTCCAAGCAGCTCACCAACATGCGCACCACCGCGTCGGACGAGGCCACCGTGCTGACGCCGCATCGCCAGATGTCGCTGGAGGAATGCCTCGAATTCATCAACGACGATGAAGGCATGGAAGTGACGCCGAAAAATCTGCGGTTGCGCAAGGTGATTCTCGACGATACGCAAAGAAGGCGGGCGGGATAATTATTTTCCTGGGGTGAGAACTGACCCGGGACCCGTCCTCGGCCTCGACTTCGGCGAGCGGCGCATCGGCGTCGCTCTCTCCGATCCGGAAAGGCGGCTGGCATCGGGCCTTACGACCCTCGATCGCCGCAAACAACCGGATATTTTCAAAGCCTTGGGGGAAACCATCCGAACGGAAGGCGTTACCGCAATCGTATTGGGTTACCCGGCGCGCACGGACGGCCAGAAAAAACCCGGAGACAAAACCGAAGCCGTGGATGCCTTCGCCGCGGAATTACGCACGCGCTTCGGCCTTCCCGTGCATCTCGAGGATGAAAGCTTCACCAGTTCCCTGGCCGCCGACAGCTTGCGCCATCGGGGCGGAAAGCGGAAGAAAAAACGCGATTGGTCGCGGGAGAAGGCGGCCGTCGACCGGGTGGCCGCCTGCTATATCCTGCAGGACTGGTTGGATCGCGGCCCGGATCCGCGCTAGGCGCTAAAGGCCCTGCAAAAGCCCGAGATGGGTGCGGACGAAAACCTGCTGCTCGATGGTAAGTGCACGCTGCGGATTGACGCCGTTTGAACAATCGTAGGGAAACATGAGATTGTCGAGGTCGCAGGCGGCAGGACAGGAGGGGGCGGCCACG
>JBGPFT010000180.1:0-5190 GCA_041483475.1 Fibrobacteria bacterium
AGCGCACGGCGTTGCCCACCAAGTTGTCACAGATCAGCTCCAAATCCCTGGGCTCCATGCGGAAATGCAGGCCCGCAGGCAATTGGTTCTCGCAGCGGATCCCCTTGCCTTCCATGTCCGCACGCAAGAGCTGAGCGGCCGCATGCACATAGGCGCGCACGGGAAGCGGTTCGGCATGGCGCGGATTGGGCTGGCTTTCGAGCTGCGACAAGCTGAGAAGATCCTGCACCAACCGCTGCAAGCGCAGGGAATTTTCGAGAATTTTTCGGACAAAAGGCTCGCGCGCCTCGGGTTTTTCCAGGGCGCCGTCGAGCAGGGATTCCGCGTAGCCGCGGATCGACGACAGCGGCGTCTTCAATTCATGCGACGCGTTGGCGACGAAATCGGATTTGGCCCGATCGAGGTTGCGGAAGTCGGTGATGTTGACGACGGTGAGCAGGAATTCCGTTGCCGCTCCCCCCAGCGGGCGCAAATGGCACAGCAAATCGAAAGGGGCGTCGGGCCCGCGATCCACCTGGTAAAAAGGCGGTCGCAGCGGATGGCCCAAATCCCCGGCGAAATTCCTCAATCCGGAATCCGACACGGTGTCGGCGAAGTTCCGCCCCTCCCATCCCGAATCGGAATGTTCCGAAGGCAGCAACCGCCGCGCGGCCGGATTGGCCGTCAGCACCTTTCCGTCGCGGGATAAAAGCACGATGCCTTCCTCCAGACGATTCAGCACCGCCGCCATGCGACCGTGCTCCTCCCGCAAATCGGCGGCCAGTTTCCGGATGGCTTCCACGTATTCAGCAAAAGCCTGGTTCAGCACCTCAGCCTCGCGCAACTTCGCGTTCCAACGCAAGGGCCTGGCAATGTCGCGGGCGTCCACGGTGAGGCGGAGCAGGGGCGCGCTGATCCCGCGGGTGATCCAAACCATCAGCGTAACCGCAGCGGCGGCGAACAGGAGGAAAATCCACAACAACGTTTTTATCGCTTCGCGGCGAAAACCTTCCAAAGTCGCGGAACCGGCCGCCATGCGCAGCACGGCGCCGTTCCAGACCGCCTTGGCCACATACAGCATCTCCATGCTGATGGTATGGGAAAAACGCCGGGATAATCCGTAATCTTCCGCCCGAGCCTGAACCACTTCGGGACGCGACCCGTGATTTTCCATGAAGACCAAACTGTCGACGGGAACATGCGAATCGCCGATCACCCGTCCCGAGGAATCCACCACGGTAACGCGGTAACCCTTGAAGCGCGACACGGCCTTGCACAAGGAATCGACGCGAGGGGGTTTGAGCAGCGAAGGATCCGCTCCCGTCAGGGAAGCCAGCCAGTCGAGATCCCCGCGCAGCTCCGATTGCAAGCCTTGATAGAAAAGGGATTCGGTGGCCGAGTAAAGCACCCCGGCCAGGGCCAGTAGGCAAACACCCAGGCCGAGCAAAATGAGCAGCAGCCGGGAACGGATGGAAGGGTAACGTCCTGTCACGCCGCTTTCCCTATCGCCGAAGCCGCCGCCGGATCCCATTGATAGCCGAAACCCATGACGGTGCGTATGCATTTACCGTAAGGCTTGAGCTTGTCGCGCAGACGGGTCACGGAAACATCCACGCTGCGCAGGCCAGCCTTGGCGTCCATGCCCCAGGCCCGTTCCAGCAAGGCGGCGCGGGCGATGGTTTTGCCGCGCCCCTCGATCAAAACCTTCAGCACCTTGAACTCCAAAGGCGTGAGGCCGACTTCGCGGCCGTCCACTTCCAACTTATGCCGCGAAAAATCCAATTGCAGGCCGCCGAAGCGGTGCAATTCCTTGCCGCCCTTGGATCGCTTGAGCAAGGCCTTGGCGCGGGCGGCCAGCTCCCGTGGCGAGAAGGGTTTGGTGAGATAATCGTCCGCGCCCACGCGGAAACCCTCCAGCTTGTCGGTTTCCTCGGTTTTGGCGGTGACGAAAAGCACGGGAATTTCCTCCATCCTTTCCTCGCGGCGCATGCGGCGACAAAGCTCGGTGCCGGTCATATCCGGCAGCATCACGTCGAGTACGGCCAAATCCACGGTTTCGTCGTTGAGCACGGCCAGCGCCTCGCGCGCAGATTTGGCGGGGAAAACCTTGAACCCTTCGTTGTCCAGGGTATAGGTGATCAGCTCCAAAATATCGGTGTCGTCCTCGACGACCAATACGCTGTTTCCGTCCATCATCTGACCTTACCAATCCGATGTTTCAATCCTGTTGCAATCCCTTGTCGGTTCTTTGGGCGCGAATTTCATTGGCCCGTAACGCAACCGCAATGCATTGGAAACGTCGGAAACTTTCCTTTGTCCGCGTGTTTGGAAAACATCAACCAACACGGGAGAACACATGCAGGAGGGAATTATGAAAATAGCAATCGTCCTGACGGCAGCCTTCGCGGCGGCCCAGGCGCAGGACAGCACCAAAACACAACCGGTCGACAGCGAGAAAATCCAGAACGTCGAAGGCAAGGTGGATGGGTTGAACGAAAGTTACCTGGAAACCAAGACCACGGTGGACAAGCTCGCCAAGATCAAGGTGAGCGGATATATCCAGGCGCAATGGCAGCATAGCGACAGCATCGGAGGTCCCAGCGTGGCGGGGGGAGGTTTTCCGGTCAACAGCGATCGGCGTTTCGCAATACGCCGGGGACGCCTAAAAACCGTTTACGAGCAGCCCACCAGCAAATACTCCCTGGAATTCGAGGCGGTGCCCACGGGAGTCAGCATCAAGGACATGAACGTCACCTTGATGGAGCCGTGGCTGAAAACCTTCGACTTAGCCTTGGGAGTGATGGATCGCCCCTTCGGTTTCGAAATCGGCTATTCCTCCTCCCTGCTGGAAACCCCGGAGCGCACCCGCTTCGAGCAGGCTTATATGAACGGGGAGAAGGATTTGGGCGCCCAATTGGCCATCCACCCCACCGACATGGGTACGACGGACTATCTCAATTTCAAGGGCGGACTTTTCACGGGCATGGGCGGCAACGTCAACGAAAACGATCGGAACCTGGATTTCATCGGTCGATTGGGTTTCAAAGCCCCCTTTACCGACCTCAACCTTGACATCGACGGCGGTTTCTCCATGTACATGGGCAAGGTCGAAAACGTTTCGGACACCTCCTATGCCATGGGAGACACGTCCTTCCTCAAAAGCGGCGGCCACCGGTTTCAAGCCTATGACCGTAAAGTCATGGGCGTGGACGCCCAACTGTATTACGACATCCCCGTCATCGGAGGCGCCTCCTTCCGCGTGGAATACAACTGGGGCGAAATGCCGAGCAATTTCGGGGCGAACGTTCCTTATGTACCCAGCGTAACCGCCGCTATTCCCGCGGTCGGCCCCAACAGCGGCGCGGCCAATCTGGCGGCCGCGAACGTCGCCGCCAATTACCTGCAGATGAGGAACATGATGGGCTGGTACCTCACCTGGGTGCAAAACCTGGGAAGTCAGTTGCAGGCCGTCGTACGGTACGACGTCTTCGATCCCAATACCGATGTGAAGGGATCGAACATCCATGGAGGCGCGAACAACCTCAGCGCCGCCGATATCATGTATTCCACCTTGGGATTGGGCGGGATTTACCACTGGGACGGCAACCTGAAATTCGTGGCCTATTACGACATGGTGACCAACGAAAAAACCGGCGGGCTGGCCCCGTACACCGCGGACTTGAACGACAACGTGTTCACGTTCCGCGCCCAGGTGAAGTTTTAAGCAATTGGAAAAACAAAAAAACCAAGAACTAAGGAGAGAAAACATGAACACCAAAAACATTCTCGCAGGCGCGCTCCTCGGAACCCTTTCCCTCGCCGGCGCCGGCACCATCACGGTGAAGGGCTCGGACACCATGGTCATCATGGCCCAGCGTTGGGCCGAGGTTTACATGACCGATCACACCGGCGTGAAAATCCAGGTCACGGGCGGAGGTTCGGGAACGGGAATTTCGGCGCTGATCAACGGCACCACCGACATTTGCGACGCCTCACGACCCATGAAGGGCAGCGAGCGGGAAAGCCTCAAAAGCCGGTACAGCTCGCTGGGCGTGGAAATCAAATCCGCCAGGGATGGTTTGGCAGTGTACTTGAACGAGGGAAATCCGGTGGAGGAATTGACCTTGGATCAAATCAAGTCCATCTACACCGGTGACATCACCAATTGGAAGGACGTGGGCGGCCCGGACGCCAAGATCGTGCTGTACAGCCGCGAAAACAATTCGGGCACCTACGTTTATTTCCGCGACAACGTGCTGAAGGGAAAAGACTTTTCCTCCAGCGCCCAAAACCTGCCGGGCACCGCGGCCGTGGTGAACGCGGTGGCCAAGGACAAGCTCGGCATCGGCTACGGCGGATGCGCCTACGGCAAGGGCATCAAGTTCGCCAAGGTGAAGAAGGACGCGGGTGCGTCCGGCGTCGTGCCCAATGCGGAAACCGTGAAGGACGGATCCTATCCCATCACCCGCTATCTCTACATGTACCTGCGCAGCCGCCCCACCGGCGAGATGAAGGATTACATCGACTGGATCCTGAGCCCGACCGGCCAGGAAGTGGTCGCCAAGGTCGGGTATTTCCCTGTCAAATAAATCCGCCGCGAAATGGGGGAAACCTTGATCGAGAAAGCCATCCAAGGGGTGGCTTTCGTTTCTCTTTTATTCATTTGCCTGATTTTCGTTTTCGTTTTCCGCGAGGCCCTTCCGCTGTTCTCGGGTCATTTGAAAACTTCGTCCGCATCCGAAAACGTGGGGGCCGCTGAAAGTTACGGCGAGGATCCGGGGGCGAAACTGCCGGACGAAAATCCAGAATTGGAAACAAAACAGGAAACTTTCCATCTCTCGAAACTGGCGGAAAAGACCTGGCAGCCGGTTTCGCTGGAACCCAAGTTCGGGCTTCTTCCGCTTTTTGCCGGCAGCTTGAAAGTGACCTTGATCGCGCTGCTGTTGGCCGGGCCCATAGGCGTTTTCGCCGCGCTGTACACCGCCATTTTCTCGCCGAAATGGATCCGGGAAGTCATGAAGCCCGCCATCGAAGTCCTGGCGGGGATTCCCTCGGTGGTGATCGGGTTTTTCGCTTTGATCATCCTCGCCACGGTGCTGCAAAATCTTTTCGGTTTCCAATATCGCCTCAACGCCTTCACGGGCGGAACGGCCATGGCCTTGGCGGTCATCCCTATCATATTCACCGTGTCCGAGGATGCGCTGATGGCCG
>JBGPFT010000181.1:0-5173 GCA_041483475.1 Fibrobacteria bacterium
CGCCGCAAAGGGAACTGGCATCCGGCAATTCCTTCCAAGCCGCCACCCCGCGTAACCCGGGCGTGACGATGGCCCCCACGGGCCCGGGATATACATCGCCGTAGGCGTGGCCGCCGATGTTCTTGTACACGGGGCAGGCGTTCAGGCAGGCCCCGCAGCGTATGCATCCCAGGATTTCCGCCAACTCCCCGTCCAGGATGCCGCTGCGGCCGTTGTCCATGAGGATGAGATGCATTTCCTCCGGGCCGTCCGGGTCGCCGGGCCTGCGCGGACCGCTGATCAAGGACGTGTAGGTGGTGATTTTCTGTCCCGTGGCGGAACGAGCCAGGAGTTTGATCATGAGATCAAGCTCGGCCAGGGAGCGAACCAGTTTTTCGATGCCCATCACGGCCACGTGTACGCGCGGCAAGGTCGTCACCATGCGGGCGTTGCCTTCGTTGCTCACCAGGCAAATGGTTCCCGTATCCACCACCCCGAAATTGGCGCCGGTGATGCCGAGATCCGCCGACAGGAAGGCCTCGCGGAGTTTTTCGCGCGCGATGCGGGCCAACTTTTCCGGCTCGTCGGTATAGGGCACGGAAATTTTCTGATGCATGACTTCGCCCACGTTTTGGCGGGTCATGTGGATGATGGGTAAAATGATATGCGAAGGCGTGGTGCCCGCGAGTTGCACGATGTATTCGCCGAGATCGGTTTCCAACACCTCCAACCCGGCATGGAGGAGGTCGTGGTTCAAATGCGTTTCCTCGGTGGCCATGGATTTGGACTTCACAGCGCGCTTGCAATTCCGACGCTTGGCGATGTCCACGACGATGGCGTTCGCCTCCTTGCCGGTTTCGGCCCAATGCACTTGCACGCCGTTCCGATTCAGGTTTTTCTCGAAGGCTTCCAAATTGCCGGCCAAATCGCGCAACAACGTCATCTTGGCGTGGCGCGCCCTATCGCGGATTTGATCGGAATTTTCTAATGAGTCCAGGGCGGTGGACCGCCGGGACCCCAAGCGTTCGGTGGCACGGCCCAGGGCCAGTTTTAGATTTTCGTCGCGGAGGGCCGTCTCCACCCGTTCGAGAAAATGCGCCATCAGGCCATCCCCTCTTCCAAGATTTGCGACAGGTGCTTCACCTTCAACGCCGAGCCTCGGCGATGGAGTCCGCCTTGAAGGTGCATGAGGCAGCCCATGTCGCAAGAGACCACCGCCTCGGCCCCGCAGCTTTCCAGGTAGCGCAGCTTGTTTTCCATCATGGCGCCGGAGATGGCGGAGTTTTTCACCGAGAACATTCCCCCGAAGCCGCAACATTCCTCCGCGTCCTTCACCTCGGCGCATTCCAGCCCCTGTACCCCGGCCAGCAGCGACTTGGCCTGGGTTCGGGCCCCGAGTCCGCGCAAAAGATGGCAGGATGGGTGGTAGGCTACCTTGATCCCCAGGCGGGCGCCCAAATCGGTGATGCCCAAAACGTCGACCAGGAATTGGCTGAACTCGTAACATCGCTGGGACACGGCCTCGGCTTTTCGCCGGTATTCCTCGTCGCTTGCAAAAAGGAGATGGTATTGATGGATGATCATATCCCCGCAGGAACCTGAGGGGATCACGATCGGTCCTTCAGTGGCCGCGAGCACGTCCAGGGTGTGACGGGCCACCTTGCGCGCATCGGGGTGAAACCCGCCGTTGTAGGCGGGTTGTCCGCAACAGGTTTGCGCCCTGGGCACCTCGACCTCGATTCCGAGCCGCTCCAGAACAGCCACCGTGGAAAGCCCCACCTCGGGATAAATCTCGTTGACGATGCAAGTGTGAAACAATTGCACCTTGCGGGGTTTTTCCTTCAGGGTCGCACTCTTCATATAGCCGGGCCGCTCGAACCGCGTTCGACGAGCTGTCCCTCGCATTCCACCAGGCCGCCCTCGCGCGCATGGAGTTTTTGCCGGGGATCCAAAACATAACCCAGAACCTTGCGCGCGATTTCGGCGAAGGCGAAGCTGTAGCTGGTGATGTCGTTGTCGACGGCAGCCTTGCTGTCGTCGAATCCGATGACGGACATGTCCTTGGGTACGCGCAATCCCTTGCGGGCCAGGTGATCCCGCACCAGCAAGGCCATGCGGTCGTTGGCGGCCACGCAGGCGGTGATGCCGGGCTCCTCCAGGGCGGCGTTGAGCACCGATTCCACGCGACCGGCCATTTTAAGCTGGTGCACGTAATTCCCCACCGCGCTTTGCATCTGCTCCAGGGCGTAGGCCGCGTGATACCGGCGGCCGGCCTCCGCGGAAACGGCGAGAAATTCCTCCGCGCATCGGAGGTATTCCCCGATGTCCGGAGGGGGCGGAAGGACATGAATGCGATCGTCCGCCTCTTCAATGACGAATTTGCGCAACCCATCTCCGAACCCGGCGTTTTGGAATGCCTGCACGAGGCCGCGGCAGCGAAACTGCGACCAGTATTCCTTGTGGCAATAGGAGATGTAGGCCACCTTGCGGTGGCCCAATTTCAGCAGGTTCTGCCCGATCTGTCGCCCGGCGGAAAGCCCCGCCACGGTGAAGATCCGGAAATCCCCTTCGGGTCCGGACGCGGAACGCGGGTCCAGGGCGGAGATGAGACTCATGGTCGGATCCGCGACGGCCAGGGGCTTTTCAACGCCTCCGGGTCGGCTTCGGGATTTACGCACTTCGTGGAGAGCCTCCAGCGCCTGATCCAGCTTGCGCTCCGGAAACATGGAAGCCCACAGGACATAGCCCAGCACCGAATGTTTTTCCTGCAAGGCCTTGAGCTGCGCGGCGAAATCCGCGCGGCGCCGATCCGGGTGGAACACCCGCACCGCCACGTTGATCATGCTTTTCCCGCCTTCGCGGCGCAGGGCGGAAAGGAATTCGGTGAGGGGATAGCCGCCGAAGCTAATCCGGGAAGGGGCGTCCGCCGCGCTGACGAACACCAAGGTGGCGTGGGCCTTGCGGAGATGCGGCACTTGGTAGGTTTTCTTGTAGGGCGCCACCACGCCTTCGGCGGCGATGGATTCCATGGCTTTGCGCAGGGTCTTATAGGAAACCGCGTAGGACTTTTCCAAATCGCGCAGCGAGGGCATGGGCTCTCCCGCAGGATAATGGCCATTGAAAATGTCGTTCTCGATTTGCGCCTTGAGGCGCTGCCAGCGTTGGGCGCCGTTCCAAGGCCCCGCGGATTTTCCGTCACGGTTCTCGACGGGAGCCGGGCCCAAATACGCGCCGCGCGTCTTGACGATGGAAACGATTCCCTCGTCCTTCAGCTCTCCCAGGGCCGCGCACATGGCCGCGGCCGAAACCTGGGCCTGCCGGGCCATGACCCGGATGGGAGGAAGCCGTTCGCCCTGGAGCCATGTTCCAGTCGCGATCTCCTTGCGGAGATGGGCCAGGGACTTCTGTACGCTGGGATGGTTCCCGAGCTTCGAGGGATGATTCATGCGGGAACCGGCAGAGCTTCGAAGCGTTTCACCGCCCCAATCCAAGTGGCCGCCACCTCGGGTTTGAATGTTTCCAGCGAAAAGGAATTTCGCACTAGCGCTCGTAAATCACCCTCGATTTGGCCCAAGGTACGGGCCTGGATGAGAACATTACCGATGGCGGTGGCCTCCACCGGGCCGGCCAGCACCGGCAAACGCGCGGCATTGGCGGTCAATTGGTTGAGCAGCCGGTTCTTGCAGCCTCCACCCACGATGTGGAGGACACGGAATTTTCTGCCGGTGACGGCCGCGCAATCCCCCAAGGTTTTTGCATACAACAATGCCAAGCTTTCCAGCACGCAACGAATCACGGCCCCCGGCCCCTCCGGGGGAGTCTGATCCGTTTCGCGGCAAAAATCGGCGATCTTTCCGGGCATATTCCCGAATTTTCCGAAGCGCGGATCCTCGGGGCGTATCAAGGCACCCAGGGGTTCCGCGCTTTCCGCCATCGCCGTGAGATCGTCGTATCCGAATTTCTGGCCTTCCGCGACCCAAACCCGCCGACATTCCTGCACGATCCAGAGCCCAACGATGTTCTTGCGCAACATGATGGTACCGCCGAAACCGACTTCGTTGGTGAAATTGTGACGGCGACAGTCCTCGTTGATGACGGGGGCGGAAAGCTCGGTTCCCAGCAAGGACCAAGTTCCGGAACTGAGGAAAGCCCAATCCTCCCCCTGCCCCGGCACGGCCGCCACGGCCGCCGCCGTGTCATGGGAACAGGAAGCGACCACCTCCACGCCTGTCAAACCCGATTCCATGGCGAGTTCGGGTAAAAGCGATCCCAGACGGGTTCCGGGCGGCAACAAGGCGGGAAAAATCTTTTTCGGCAAACCCAGGCGTTCCACCAGTCCCCAAGCCCAATCGCCCGTGCGCGGATCGAAAAGCTGGGTGGTGCTGGCCAGGGAAGCTTCACCTTTGGGCACGCCGGAAAGCAAATAGTTGAAATAATCCCCGATGTTGAGGAAACGCTCCGCCCCTGCCAGCGCCTCGGATCGGTCGCGCGCGTCCATGAAAAGCTGGTACAAGGTGTTGATGGGCATGAACTGGATGCCGGTGGCCGCGAAAATTTCGTCCGCGGAAACTTTCGCGAAAACCGATTTCATGGCGCCGTCGGTCCGCGCATCGCGGTAATGGAAAGGCAAGGTGAGCATGGGTTCGCCGTCCCGAAACAACACGTAGTCGAGGCCCCAGGCGTCGGCGCTGATCCCTAAAATGGCAAGCCCCCGCATCGCCGCCAGGCGCAGGCCGTTCTTGATCTCGGCGAAGAGGTGAAGCAGGTTCCAGCGCAGCGTGCCCTGGATGGAAATGGGGACGTTGGCGAAGCGGTGGATCTCCTCCACGGCCACGCGCCCCGGGCCGGTGAGCGGAGCCGAATCGCCCACGGTTCCCAGCATGACCCGACCGCTTTCGGCGCCCAAATCGATCGCCAGGTAATGTTTGTCCACGTTGCGCTTTCAGCGCGGGAAGGACTGGGTGTTCCCGGCGTCGACGTTGAGGATATTGCCGGTGGATTTGGCCGAAGCCTCGCCGGCAAAGAAAAAGACCGCCTCGGCGATGTCTTCGGGGAATACGTTCCGCTTCAGCATGCTGCGCTGGCGATAATGCTCCTCAAGCTGATCCTCGCTGATCTTATACGCCTCGGCCCTTTCCTTCTTCCAGTTGCCCTGCCAGATCTTGGATCCGCGCAGCACGGCGTCGGGATTCAC
>JBGPFT010000182.1:0-5171 GCA_041483475.1 Fibrobacteria bacterium
GGCGATCCCGTATCCGCCTTCGGATCGGTGATCGCGGTATCGCGCCGCCTGGATTTGGCCACGGCGGAAAAATTGAAGGGCCGTTTCGTCGAGGTCCTGATCGCCCCGGGCTTCGACGCCGACGCACTGGATTTCCTGCAGAAGAAAAGCAAGGACATCCGTTTGCTCGACTTGGGCGAAATGGTTCCGCCCAAGCCGCGCAAGGTTTATAAGCATGTCCTGGGCGGGATGTTGGAGCAGGATCGCGACGTGGATCTTTGGCGCAAATGGGAATGCGTTACGACAGCCGCTTTCCCCGACGCGATGCGGCCCTTGGCCGAATTCACCTGGAAGGCCTGCAAGCATGTGAAATCCAATGCCATCGTACTCGGATACGAATACACCCCTGGCCGGTATACCCTGATCGGCATGGGGCCGGGCCAACCGAATCGAATCGACTCGAACCTCAAGCTGTGCCAGCCGCGGGCCCGCGAAAACCTGGAGCGCATGGCGCAGGCGCAAACCTTCGATCCCGCCGTTTTCGTCCGCGAAGCCCTGAGCCGCTGCGTCCTGGCTTCGGACGCCTTCTTCCCCTTCGACGACAACGTAAAGGCGGCCCATGCCGGCGGTATCCGGTACATCGTCCAGCCCGGCGGCAGCCTGCGCGACGCCGAGGTGATCGCCACGGCGAATAGTTTGGGCGTGGCCATGGTGTTCACGGGCACGAGGCATTTTAGGCATTGAATGTTCGGATGATGCGAGTCAGAACAGACAGCGCATCCCCAGCGAGAGACCTCCGGCCAGGCCGATAATGCGGTTCTCCACGTTGTCGTAACGCAGGCCCGTCTCATCCACCGAAGTAAAGGGATCGTCTCCGTAATAGTATTGATCCATGTTTCCTTTAGTCCTCAGATAGAACAGATCAGCAGTAGTGGATAAATCCACGTGGCGCGCCAAGTGGAAGCACACTTCGGTCGAGGCCCCAAGTCCGAATCCAAAGGCGAAAGTATCAGCCATCTTCTTGCGAAGCACATGATCGTCATGATCGAAGGCCATGGATGCCGGCGATCCGGAAAACGTCGCTTTCCAGGAAACTCGACCGTTTCCTTCCAGCTGTACTTCCGAAAAGAGTCGGGGGACAATTCGGGTGAGCGCATAAGTAAGGACCAGTTGGTCCTGATAATCGTCCACCAAAATGGATGAATCGCCCGGCTGTCTTTGCCAACCTTGCACACCGAACATTTTCAGGGTGAAACGGTCATAGCGTACCGCCAGCCCATATCGCACGGCTTTGCCGAATAAGGAATAACGGCCCATATCAATTCCTGCCTCGCCGCCAAACCATCGCAATTCGGCACGGGACTCGGTATAGCTGAATTTGAACAATACGGTCGAGGTGGTTGTTCCGGATGATGACTGAATGCCAAACCAATCCGAATCCATCATTTTGCTTTCAGGTTGCGATAGATTTGTCCACGCCGCGAGCGTGCCGCCCAGGGTCATGTTCTCCCCCGCCTGAAATTCCCGTCTCAAGCGGAGGCCCGTCAAAAACACGTCCAACGGATATTCCAGTTCGCTTCTGCCTATCAAGCCTGAGTTCGCCGGCAAGCCCGAATCGATCCCGGTCGTGGGGAAATTCATCTCCATGCGGAAAAGGGTGGACCCATAATTTGTGGTGAGAATGGGCTCAACGGTCGTTTGCGCGTATAAAGCTGAAGCAGCGTAAAGCATCGCCACGAAAAACAACACAATTCAAAAGCTAGTCAGTTATTAGTATTGACGACATCTAATCCATTCACTCATCGGAGGAGTCATGAAATTGCGCGCGCATTACATCCTAGCCTTACTCGTATTCGGCGTGACTGCGGTCTTTTCCCAGGGCGATAAAAACTTCTCGCTGACCATGTCGCCGCTTCACCTGGCTCTTCCCGTGATTGAATTAACGGGGGAATACGCCTTGTCTCCCAAGGTGGGAGCCGCCGCCATCGCGGGATACGGAGGAATAAAGGAAACGGGAATCAGCGGAAACAAAATCAACATCCCCGTGTTGGAACTGGGAGCTCAATTCAACTATTACGTCATAGGCAGCTTCCATCGCGGACTCCAGCTCGGAGCCGAACTCCTATGGATAAAGGTTTCTCCTCCCGATCAGCAGGGTATTACCGTAGCCGCCAACGGCGCCGCCGCCGGCCCCTTTGTCGGATACAAGTGGATTTGGGGCTCCGGCTTCACCCTGTTCCTCCAGGGCGGCTACGAGCGACTTTTCGCTCAGGCCAAAGCCAAAGATGCCAACGGTCAGGAGATCCAGGCCTCCGTGGAGGATGGGATTCCCCTGCTCAATATCAATTTAGGGTGGTCGTTTTAGCCGAAATCAATTGCGGCCATGATCATCCGCGTCATCGGCGGCGGCCTTAGCGGCTGCGAAGCCGCCCTTCAGCTTGCGGATGCGGGCCATGAAGTCGAGCTGTTCGAAATGCGCCCGTCGGTGCCGACCCCGGCGCATAAAACCGGAAACTTCGCCGAACTGGTTTGCTCCAACTCCTTCAAGGGCCTGGCCCTCACCTCGGCGCATGGATTGCTCAAGGAGGAGTTGGTGTGGTTCGGATCCAAGTTGCTGCCCCTGGCCTTCGCGGCCCGCGTGCCCGCCGGGGAAAGCCTGGCCCTGGATCGAGAGGTTTTTTCCGCCTTGGTGCAAAAGGCCATCGAGGCGCATCCAAAAATCAGGATTCTCAGGGAAGAAGTTCGCGATTTGGATCCGGAAGTTTGGACCGTCATCGCCACGGGGCCTTTA
The DNA here is from genome assembly GCA_041483475.1 of Fibrobacteria bacterium. Taxonomy (GTDB): domain Bacteria; phylum Fibrobacterota; class Fibrobacteria; order UBA11236; family UBA11236; genus UBA11236. Next base: position 2,771 of record JBGPFT010000182.1, read on the forward strand.
ACCTCGGAAACCCTGGCACAAAAACTTTTCGCCTTGATCGGAAGCTCCCGTCTGTTCTTCTTCGACTCCATCGCACCCGTAGTCATGGCCGACAGCCTGGAAGACGAATTCCTTTTCGCCAAGAACCGCTGGGACAAGGGCGAAGCGCCGGATTTCCTCAATTGCCCGTTGGATCGCGATCAGTACCACGCTTTCGTGGAGGCCTTGGTGGCCGCCGACACGGTGGAAGCCAAGCCTTTCGAAAAAGGCCAGCTCTTCGAAGGCTGCCTGCCTATCGAGGAAATGGCCCGTCGCGGCGTCGAAACGCTGTGCCACGGCCCCATGCGCCCGGTGGGCTTGCGCGATCCCCGCACCGATAAAAATCCGCATGCCGTGATTCAATTGCGCGCCGAGAACCGGCAAAAAACCTTGTACAACCTGGTGGGATTCCAAACCCGGCTGAAATGGGGCACGCAAAAAGAAATCTTCACTCGCATTCCAGGATTGCGCAAGGCATCCTTCGCCCGCTTCGGCGCCATGCATCGCAATACCTTCATCGACTCTCCCAAGGTCCTGGAACCAACCTTGCGCATACGCGGCGCCCGGATCTTTTGCGCGGGGCAACTTACCGGCGCCGAAGGCTATACCGAGGCGCTGTCCACCGGCCTATACGCCGCCTCCTGCCTGCATGCCACATTGAAAGGCGCGGAAGATTTCCGCTGGCCGCCCGAAACCTGCATCGGGGCTTTGACCGCCCATTTGACCAGTCCGAACCCCGATTTTCAGCCCATGAATTTCAATTTTGGACTATTGCAGGTAGATCCAACCTGGCCCAAAAAACAGCGCAAAGAACGGCAAATCAAGGCCTGTCAGGACGCTTGGGGCGGTTTTCGCCCAATGTCGGACTAGGAATTCCTTATTAGATTAATGGGTAATCGTAAACCGTTATAAAGATTTGAGTTATAACGCTTTTATAACTTGAATTCAGGAGGGACAGACCAATGATGTACGACGAAGAACTCATCGCTCCCATGCGCCAGGAACTCACCGGGCTGGGAATTGTCGAAGCCCGTACACCCGATGCGGTGGACAGTTACCTGGCCAAGCCCAAAGGAACCACCTTGCTGGTGGTCAATTCGGTTTGCGGCTGCGCCGCAGCCAATGCGCGTCCCGCCCTGGCCGTAGCTATGACCCGCGCGCAGAAAAAACCCGAAAACGCCATCACGGTATTCGCCGGCAACGACCGGGACGCCACCGCCCAGGCGCGCTCTTACCTGGTCGGGTATCCCCCATCCTCCCCTTCCATCGCCTTGTTCAAAGACGGAGAGGTTGTGTTCATGCTGGAACGCCACAACATCGCCGGCCGCGCCGCCGAGGAAATCGGGCAGGATATCGTCGAGGCTTTCAGCCAATATTGCTGAGTTCGTTAATTTAGATTCGCAGGGCATGACGCCCTTCATCGACACGCATTGCCATCTCGACGATATCCTCGTCCGATTGAAGTTTTCCAGTTACGCCGAGCTTAAAAGCCGTTTTTTCCCGCCGGAATACGCCGGCTGTGTGACCATTTCCTGCGATCCGAATTCCATCGAGCCCATCCTGGCCTTTCTCGATGAAGAAGGCGTGTATGGGGCGTTCGGAATCCATCCCCATGAAAGCAAGGCGTACACGCCCGAAGTGGCGGAGCGCATCGCGGCGGCCCTGCATCATCCCAAATGCGCGGCCTACGGGGAAATGGGCCTGGACTATCATTACGATTTTTCCCCCCGAGAAACGCAGCGCGAAGTTTTCGCCCGGCAAATCGCAGTAGGATTGGCCGCGAGAAAGCCTTTGGTGATCCATACCCGCGAGGCCGAAGCGGACACCCTGGCCATGCTGCGGGAGCATGTCCCGAAGGAATGGCCCATACACGTGCATTGCTTCACCTCCTCGCCGGGCATGGCCGAGACCTTGCTGACGGATTTTTCCAACCTCTTCATCGGATTCACGGGCATCGTCACTTTCAAGAACGCCGGCGACGTGCGCGAAACGGCGCGCCTCACGCCCTTGAATCGGATGTTGTCGGAAACCGACGGACCTTATCTGGCGCCCGAGCCTTATCGCGGGCAGGTGGCGCATCCCGGTCACATACCCCGCATCATCGCCAAACTGGCGGAGATCAAGGAAAAGACGGTGGAGGAAACGGGTGCGACCTTGTTGGAAAACGCCCGGCGATTTTACGGCATCGGGGGTGTCCTGTAGGGGCAACCCGCGGGTTGCCCCTACAGGACACCATTACCGGCCCGGTTCCCATTCCCCGTCTTCCTTTTTTTCGCCTTCCTTCACCGCCTTGTCCTCCATGGCCTTCTGGATTTTATCCTGGAGGATTTTCTGCTCCCATTCCTGGATGCTGCGATCGTAATTCTGGCGTTTTTCCTCGATA
>JBGPFT010000183.1:0-5156 GCA_041483475.1 Fibrobacteria bacterium
CGCCGAAGGCGTCCCCGAAATTGGCCACGTCCACTCCCAGCAGTTTGAGCTTGGTCGAGGTGTCGGCCCCCGGGAATTCCTTGTCGCCGCCGGTCAAATGGGAAGCGGCCACTTCGGCCATTTCATATCCGGGCGCCACCAATCCGTAGATGAATCCGCTATGCGAGGCCACTTCCCCGATGGCGTAAATGTCCGGATCGGAGGTTTGCAGTCGGTTGTCGACGACGACGCCTCCCCGTTCATGGATTGCGAGCCCGCATTCCCGGGCCAATTCGTCCCGGGGGCGTATGCCCGCGGAGATGATGACCATATCCGTCGGCAATTCCTCCATATTCTTGAACGCGACGCCGGTAACTCGTCCGTTACCATTGATCCCGGAGGTCTGCATTTCCGTATGCACCTTCACCCCCAGGGACTCGATTTTCGCCTTGAGGATTTTTCCTCCGGCGGCGTCGATTTGCCGGGGCATGAGCCGGGGCGCGAATTCGATCACATGCGTTCTCAAATGCATGTCCATGGCGGCCTTGGCGGCCTCCAATCCCAAAAGGCCGCCGCCGATCACCGCCGCGGTTTTAACTCCTCGGGCATAATCCCGGATCTTTTCCAAATCCTCGATGGTGCGATACACGAACACGCCCGCCTTGTCCGTTCCCGGGATCGGGGGCACGAAGGGAGATGACCCCGTGGCCAAAACGATTTTATCGTAGGGAATCAAAGCGCCGTCCTGGGCGTGGACATTTTTCCCCTGGCGATCGATGTGGACGGCTTTTTTCCCCAGGTGAATCCGGAACCCGTTTTTCCGGTACCAAGGCAATCCCGCCAACTCAAGGTCCGCGGCAGTTTTGCCGCTGAAAAATTCCGAGAGATGCACCCGGTCATAGGCCGGCCTCGGCTCCTCGCAGAAAATATGGACGTCGAAACGCGTCAGGCCGCCCTTTTCCAGCAGCCTTTCGCAGAACTTGTGGCCCACCATGCCGTTGCCGATGACCACGAGGATCTTTTTTGCGCCGTCCACTATCGGGATCAGAGCAACGGATATACCAGGATGCCGGTGAAGACCGGAATCCGCCGCTTTTCAATGCGATTGAAGGGGAATTAAGCCCACCGCTTCCCGGTCGGCCGGAAAAATGTCAGTCTTCGTATAACATACTTTGACAGTTGATCGCACATGCGGCTTCCGGGCCCCATAAATCCAGGGGTTAGGGCTGGTATAAGCATTGCTGTTACGTCACATTCGAGTTACCCAGACCGTTCCCGTTGAAAGGAAATTGATGCCATTCAAAGACTTTTTCCGCATTGGCCATGCGCCGACCTTGTTCTCCGCCTTCCTGTATTTCGACATGAGTTTCATGGTATGGGTCATCCTGGGCCCGTTGGGAGTCTTTATCGCCAAAGATTTCCATCTTTCCCCCGCGCAAAAGGGCTTGGTGGTGGCCGTTCCCGTGCTTTCGGGCGCCGTGCTGCGTCTGTTCATGGGTTTGCTGGTGGATCGCATCGGTGCCAAGCGCACCGGATTGATTGGGCAGGGAGTGGTGATGGCTGCCATGGCTTGGGCCTATTTCATCGGCGTCGACAACTTAAACCAGGTATACGCCTTGGGAATTTTTCTCGGCATGGCCGGAGCCTCCTTCGCCGTCGCCTTGCCCTTGGCCTCGCGCTGGTATCCGCCCGAAGCCCAAGGTTTGGCCTTGGGTATCGCGGGGGCCGGGAATTCGGGCACGGTGTTCAGCGCCCTCTTCGGTCCCCTGCTCGCCACGCATTTCGGGTGGAAGGCGGTATTCGGCATGGTGTTGATCCCTCTCTCCTTGACTTTCGTCACCTACTCGATTTTGGCCAAGGACAGTCCCGACAGTCCGCCTCCGAAAAAAATGGCGCAATACTTCGCCGTTCTGCGCGACGCGGACACATGGTGGTTCATGTTCTTCTACCTGGTCACCTTCGGGGGCTTCGTCGGGCTTTCTTCCAGCCTGGTGATTTATTTCAACGGCCAATTCGGAGTGAGTCCGGTGGTTGCGGGTTATCTCACGGCGGTATGCGTGCTGGCGGGCTCCCTTTTTCGGCCCATCGGAGGCAAACTGGCCGACAGCATCGGCGGCATCCGTTCCCTGCAAGGGGTTTACGCCGCCGTCGCCGTATGCCTCGGATCGGTGGCGCTGTTTTCCCATTCCTTGCCCCTCTCCATGCTATTCTTCTTCGTGGGCATGATGTGCCTCGGGATGGGGAACGGCTCCATCTTCCAACTCATCCCCCAACGCTTCCGCAAGGAAATCGGCGTGCTCACTGGTTTGGTGGGCATGGCCGGAGGCCTGGGCGGCTTTTATCTGGCAGCATCGCTGGGATTTTCCAAGCAATACACCGGTGATTACCGCATGGGCTTCCTGATCTTCGCCAGCATGGGCATCGTGGCCTTGGGCGGCCTGGTGCTTGTCAAGAAGCGCTGGCGCAGTACCTGGGGTTCGCCCTTGGTGACGGCCGCCAAGGTGTGATACGGATTCCGCTCCGCCAAGCAGTATTTTTGTCGTCATGCTGAATATCGCCGTGGGCCAGGCCAGCCTGGAAGGCCGGCGTGGCCCCAATCAGGATTTTTTCGGTTGTGTCACGCCGGAAGGCGAAGCGTTGCGGGACAAAGGCATGGCTTTCGCCGTGGCCGACGGCGTGGGGCATGGCAAGGGCGGCCGCGAGGCGGCGGAAACCGCCGTGCGGCTTTTCCTCTCCGACTATTACAGTAGCCCCGACACCTGGAGCGTCCGCAAATGTTTGGAACAAATATTGGCGCATGTGAACCAGGCGGTGCATGAAGCCGGCGGCGGCGCGGCCGTTTTCGCGGCCCTCATCCTGAAAGGCCGCCGTTATTTTGCGGTCCACATGGGCGACGCCCGCATTTACCTGCTGCGCCGGGGCGTGCTGACGCAACTCACCGCCGATCACATCTGGGATCATCCCGACATGCGCCACGTGGTTTCGCGCGCCATCGGACTCGACGCCCATTTCCATCCCGAATTCCGCCAGGACGAATTATTTTCGGGGGATTTATTTTTGCTCTGCTCCGACGGATTCCATAAATCCTTGGCGCCCACGGTGGAGTCCCTGGGGAACTGCGCGGGCGATTTGCAACAAGCCGCCGACGCGTTGGCGCAACGAGCCGCTGCGGCGGGGGAAGAAGACGACATCACTTTGCAACTGGTGCGGGTGGACGCATTGCCGTCCGCCGACGGCGAGACGCGCGGGGAAACCGCCGATTTGCCCTTGGCCACGGATGTGCGCGAAGGCATGACTCTCGACGACTTTTACCTCGCCAAGCGCCTGCATCGCGGCCTGCTGTCCGAAGTTTATCTGGCCGACGATTTGCGCCAGGGGCGCAAGGTGGCCTTGAAATTTCCGCTGGCGGGATCGGGTGGGGAGGCGGAAACCGCCGCCGCGATGGAACGCTTCCTGCGCGAGGAATGGGTGGGGCGCCGGGTGCAGAACCCCCATGTGCTGCCCGTGCTTCCCCTCGAAGCGGGCCGCCGCTCCCGTCTCTATTATGCCACGCCCTGGCAAACCGGAGAGACCTTGCGCCGCCGTCTGCAGCACGGTGCGCGCTTCACGGCTGCCGAGGCAGTGGAGTTCGGCTTGCAATTATGCAAGGGGCTGGAAGCCCTGCACCATCTGCAAGTGCTGCATCGCGACATCAAGCCCGACAACGTGCTGGTGAACGGTGAGGGACGCGTCTTGTTGTTGGACTTGGGCGTGGCCCATGCCGAGGCGTTTTCCAACGAAGGATCGGTGCCGGGAACGCCCAGCTATATGGCGCCGGAAATGTTCCGCGGCGCGGGCGCGGACGAACGCACCGAAGTGTATGCGTTGGGGGTTACTTTGTACGAACTCCTCACGCGCAAACTTCCTTACGGTGAAATCGAACCGTTCTCCCAACCGCGTTTTCAGAGATGGACTGCGCCCTCGCGCTATAATCCCGACATCCCCTTGTGGCTGGAAACCGTGCTGCAAAAAGCCACGGAAGCGGATCCCGCGCGGCGTTTCCAAGCCTTGAGCGAATTGCAATTCCATTTGGAGCGCCGTGAAAGAGTGCATGACGAGCCGGCGCGGCGAACCGCCCCCGAAGCCGATTCCCGTTTGCAGCTTTGGAAAATTCTGGCCTGTGCTTTCGCGCTGTTGGCCGCGCTGGAATTCCTGATTTTTTTCGCCGCGCCTCGTTAGTAGTATACTCAGCACTTTGTTTCCGCCGGTAAAATTGAAAGGCGCCGCCCACCTCATGTATATTTGACACCCGCGCAACATGGGAGGTTTTTGTGGCCGTCAAGATTGGCATCAACGGTTTCGGCAGGATTGGACGCATGGTGTTCCAAGCCATCTGCGATCAAGGGCTTTTGGGAGAAACCCTGGACGTGGTGGCCGTGGTCGACGTCAGCACCGACGCGGATTATTTCGCCTACCAGATGCGCTACGATTCCATCCACGGAAAATTCAAGCACAAGATTGAAACCGCCAGAAGCGATCCCTCCCAGGAAGAGAACGACATCCTCATCGTCAACGGCCACAAAATCCTGTGCGTTGCGGCCACCAAAGAACCGGCCCAACTTCCCTGGGCGAAACACGGTGTCGACTATGTCATCGAATCCACCGGATTGTTCACCGATTCCGAAAAGGCCAAGGGGCATCTCGCGGCCGGCGCGAAAAAGGTGATCATCTCCGCTCCGGCCAAGGGAGAAGTCAAAACCCTGGTCATGGGCGTGAACGAAAACGAATACGATCCGGCCAAGCATGCCATCGTCTCCAACGCCTCCTGCACCACCAATTGCCTGGCCCCGCTGGTGCATGTCATCATCAAGGAAGGCATCGGCATCGAAACCGGACTGATGACCACCATCCATTCCTACACCGCCACGCAAAAAGTCGTGGACGGCCCTTCCAAAAAGGATTGGCGCGGAGGTCGCGCCGCTGCCATGAACATCATCCCGTCCACCACCGGCGCCGCCAAGGCCGTGGGCGAAGTTCTGCCGGTCACCAAGGGCAAGCTCACCGGCATGTCCTTCCGCATCCCCACCGCCGACGTGTCGGTGGTCGATTTGACTTTCCGCTCCCTGCGCGACACGAGCATCGAGGAAATCGACGCCTTGCTCAAGCAGGCGGCCGACACCTATCTCAAGGGCTATCTC
>JBGPFT010000184.1:0-5155 GCA_041483475.1 Fibrobacteria bacterium
GGAAGGCGCCTTTGCCGAGCAAGGTGTTCACCACCGGGATTTGCAGCTTTTCGACCAAGGCCTTGAGCGGCTTGCAGGCGTCGGAAATCACCGCGCCATGGCCCACGAGGAATAGGGGCTTCTTCGCCTTATGCAACAATTCGGCGCATTGCGCGATAGCCGCGGGATCACCGGCGCCGGGAATCACATAACCGGGCAAATCGATTTCCACGTTGTAATTGGGTTCGAACTGGGCGCTGGACACGTCCTTGGGAATGTCGATAAGCACGGGGCCGGGTCTTCCCGTTTCCGCGATGTGAAAAGCTTCCTTGACGATGCGAGGGATATCGTTCACATCGCGCACGAGGTAGGAATGCTTCACCGCCGCGTAAGTGAGCCCCACCACGTCGGCCTCCTGAAATGCGTCCAATCCCAGCATCGAACGGATGGTTTGCCCCGTGATCACCACCATGGGCACGGAGTCCATTTGCGCGGTCATGATGCCGGTGATGGTATTGGTAGCCCCCGGCCCCGAAGTCACCAGCACTACGCCGGCCTTGCCCGTAGCCCGGGCCAAACCATCGGCGATATGCGTGGCTCCTTGCTCATGCCGGACCAAGATGAATTTGATCGGGGAATCCACCAAAGCGTCAAAAATTGGAATGGCTGCGCCACCCGGATATCCAAATACGTATTCGACCCCTTGCAACGCGATGCAGTGAACCAGGGCTTCAGCGCCAGTACAGGTTTTTTTAGGCATTTTCTATCCCTTTGTCGATAATTCCATAAAACTTCATGTTAATAATATGAATTTTAGGGAAGCTATGGCAACAATTATGAAAAATTGGCCTATTTAACACGAAGTTTTGCCTGATCTGACGGGAGATCATCTGTTTATTGGCCCCGAAATCGATTTTTTTAGAGATCGTGAATAAAGGCCAGCTTCAAGGCCGCTTCGACGGGTTCTAACGCCAAAGAATTTCCCCGAAGCAGGCGCAGGCTGTTGACGTCCAGTGCTCCGTAAACCCAGTGCCAACGCCAATCCCAGAACAGATGGGTGCTGCCACCCATGTCGAAGTGATTGAAGGATTGCAGCCCGCAGGTTGATTTGATCGCGTTCTTGCCTGCCCCGCCGTTCGCGTAAAGGGTGGCCGTATCGGCACAGGCTCCGGGCGATTCGGTGTAATAAGCGGTGCCGCGTATGCTGCCCAAACCCAAGCCGATGCCCAAACCCAAGCGCATATAGATGTCGGGATCCTCGTCCCTTCCCCCGAAGGAGAAAAAAATCGACGGCGAAGCGGATGCGAAGGTCAATGCCGCATAAGTGCCGAAATCGGCCGTCTCGGTTTTTTTCCCCCGCTGGATGGATTGATAAACGGCGATGGAGGAGCTGTAAGCCAAGGAAACTTCCCAGCCCCAGCGCGTGGAGCCGAGGAAACTTTGGGGCAAGGAGAAAGCGTAATACGGCGCGGGAGTGAGATACCCGGTCAACAGGGCCACCGTGGAGTCGTGCCGCTTCAAAGTCATCTGGCTCGAATGCAGTCCGAAACCGAGCAGGATGGTGGCGCCGTCGAGATAACGGGCCACGGGCTTGGCGCAATCCGAATGCTTGATGCGATCCACCAATTCCCGGCAGGTTTCGGCGGGCGTCGAATCCGACGGAGATGTCCGCCCGAAAGTCGCGAGCGCGGCCGTCAGCAACAAGGCTTTGCCTACCTTTCCCATGCGTGGAAAAGGTAAAACCCATTCTCGATCATGCCATGGGCGGAAACCGGATCGATCCGGGGGACGGGCTTCGGCTCTTGCAATGCGACGACTGGACGTCCATCGTGGCCGCGGGTCATGTCCGTCGCAACCGCATGCACGACCCGATGGCGGCGAGCTATACCGCGTTTCGGATCATTAATTACACCAACTTCTGCGATGTCGATTGTTCCTTCTGCTCCTTTAAGGATGAAATCGATTCCGACCGCGGCTATACGCTTACCCTGGATCAGATCGCGGCGAAGACCGAGGAGGCGATGACTTTGGGAGTGGATCAGATCTTCTTCCAAGGCGGGGTGAATCCGAAACTGCCGCTGTCCTATTACACGGACTCCCTGCACATGTTGCGCGATCGCTTCGGAGTCGCCGTGCGCGCCTTTTCCCCCGTCGAACTCTTTCGCCTTTCCCAAACCACGGGCCTGTTGCTGCCCCAACTTTTGCAAACCCTCAAAGCGGCCGGACTCGGGTCGGTGCCCGGGGCCGGGGCGGAAATCCTGACCGAACGCATGCGCAACATTCTATCGCCGAAAAAACTTTCCGGCGCCCAATGGTGCGCGGTGATGGGCGCCTGCCATGCCGCCGGCTTGCCGGGTTCCAGCAATATCGTTTTCGGGTCTTCGGAAACCGCCGAGGACATCGTCGAGCATCTTCAATTGATTCGCGATCAGCAGGACAAAACCGGCGGCTTCCTCTCCTTCATCCCCTGGGTATTCCAGCCCCAAACCAAGCGCTTTCCCATCCGCCATGTCACGGGCCGCGAATATCTGCGCATGCTGGCGGTGTCCCGGCTGTTTCTCGACAATATCCCTAATATCGAGGTTTCGGTACTCGTGATGGGCAAGGAATTGGCCGAGTTGGGGCTTTCCGCCGGAGCCAACGACATCAGCAGTATCGTCATCGAGGAAAACGTGCTGCGTTCCTCCGGCCTCAAAACCCTGCGGGCCGCGGAGCGTTTCCTCCAAGCAGCCGGTTTTAAGCCGAGGCGGAGGACCATGAACTACGAATTCGGGAAATATTCGATGGCTAATGCCGAAAAAGGCGTTTTTTTGCAGGCGGAGAACCCTTCCTCGAAATAGATTATTCCTCGGACTGGCGCTAAGCTTCGGGGGGCAAGGCGAGGTCTTTAACCCCAGGAGCGTTCATGCAATACGCGACAATAACACGCAAGTTCGGTTGGCTCGTCCTTTCCGCATGCCTTGGAGCCCAGGCCCAGGGTTGGAACAACGTCCTCACCCCCGCCGAAGTCAGGGCCAACTGGAGCCTCATTTTCGACGGCGTGGACAAGAACTTTAATTTGCGGGTGGGGGAAACCGGCACCACCAATTCCTGGACCATATCCGCGGCGGATAGCGCCATAGCCAGCCCGAACACGGGCGCCATGCTCTTCACCAAACAGTCTTACTCGAATTTTGAATTCAAAGCCGATTGGAAACTGAACCTTACCGGCAACAGCGGGATGTTTTTCCGCGTGAGTCCTACCATAGGCTGGTTTTGTAGCGGGCCGGAATACGCCATCCTCGACGACGTGAATGGCGGAGACAGGACGTCAATGTTGTATTTGCCGGGCGAAACCACCTTGCCGGGCAAGCGTACCGCCGCCAGTTACGACATGTACAGCACCACCCAGAATGGCGTGAACGGCGCCCCCTATGTCGCTGCGGCGCTCCCCTACAATCAATGGAACAAGGGCGCCTATTGGGCCGAGGGAACTTTGGTCGAGCATTGGCTGAACGGGCAGAAAGTGGTGGCTTTCGATTACACGTCGGCCGACTGGCAAACGCGTTTACAACTCAGCAAGTTCTGGTCACAATGCTCGGGACAGCGCACCACTTACGGCAAAAACACCACCGGCCTGATCGGTTTCCAGGATCATGGCAGCGGCCTGTTGGTTTGGTTCCGCAACATCAAGGTGCGTCCCTTCACGCCCGGCGAAGTGTTGGTCAGCCCCATGTACACCCCGAATGGCGGCAACTTCACCACCACCGTGACCGTGGTTTTGGAAACAGCCATCACCGGCTCCGAAATCCGCTATACCCTCGACGGTTCCGCCCCCACCGCCACCTCGCCGCTGTATACCGGTCCCTTGACTTTGAACGCCACGACGACCATTACCGCCCGCACCTTCCGTCCGCGTTTCACCATGAGCGTCGCCTCTTCGGCCACTTTCACCCGAACCAGCGTCCCGGTTTTGGGGAAGGATTTATCCCCGCTTCCCGAAGCCTCGTTTTTCCGGGCGGGAAAAGACCTCGTGATTCAAAACCGGAATGGGCAGGTTTTTTCCGCGGAGGTTTTTTCAGCCGCGGGCCGACGCGTGGCCTCCGTTTCCATGACGGCTGATATTCGCCAACAAACCGTAAGCGGCCTGGAGCCCGGAATGTATCTGGTGAAAGTGAACCGGGGTTCCTGGTCGACGACGCAAAAATTCGCGTTGCCTTAATACCCCAGGTTCGGCCCCAGCCACTTTTCGGCTGCGGCCAAGGTCCAGCCCTTGCGGCGGGCGTAATCCTCGACCTGATCCTTCCCGATTTTCCCCACGCCGAAATAGCGCGACTCCGGATGGGCGAAATACCACCCGCTCACTGCGGCCGCCGGCCACATGGCGAAGCTTTCCGTCAATTTGATGGAGACGTTTTTCTCTGCGTCCAGCAATCGGAATAATGTCGCCTTTTCCGTATGATCGGGGCAAGCCGGATAGCCCGGCGCCGGACGGACGCCCCGGTATTTTTCCCGGATCAATTCTTCATTGGGCAATTTTTCATCCGGAGCATAACCCCAGAATTCCTTGCGCACGCGCTGGTGCAAACGTTCGGCCAAGGCCTCCGCCAACCGATCCGCTAAAGCCTTGGCCATGATGGAGCCGTAATCGTCGAGATTTTTTTCGAATTCCTTAGCGATGGCATCGAGTCCGGATCCGGAAGTGACGGTGAAGGCTCCGACATAATCTGTTCCGCTTTCCTTCGGCGCCAGGAAATCCGCCAACGCCAAATAGGGATCGGTAACGTTTTCCTTCTTGGCCTGTTGACGCAAACTGTGCACCACGGCAATGGTTTTGGTTTGCGATTCGTCCGCATACACCTCAATGTCGTCCTCAACCCTGTTGGCAGGAAAGATGCCGAATACAGCCTCGGCGCTCAGTTTTCCACCCTTCAATAAATCCGCCAAATGCTTTTGGGCGTCGGCGAAAAGTTTGCGGGCCTCGGTTCCTTTTTTTGGATCGTCGAAAATACGAGGGTATTGCCCCTGCAATTCCCAAGTGTGGAAAAACGGCGTCCAGTCGATATAGGGAACCAATTCCTCCAGCGGATAAGGCTTCAAAACCTTCACTCCCAGGAATTTCGGTTTCGCGACGAAGGCTCCGGCCCCCGTGATTTTCCATGCCTTGGCCCTGGCTGCGGACAAAGGCACGAGGACA
>JBGPFT010000185.1:0-5151 GCA_041483475.1 Fibrobacteria bacterium
CCCAGCGGCTGTGGGACCAGGGCGAGGTCTATGCGAAGGAATACGAGGGCTGGTATTCCACCTCCGAGGAACGCTTCTTCTCCGAAAAAGAGCTGGTGGACGGCAAGGATCCCGTCAGCGGCCGGCCCGTGGAGTGGATACGCGAAAAGAATTATTTCTTCAAGATGTCGGCTTATCAGGAACGGCTGATCCGGCATATCGAGGAAAATCCGGATTTCATCCTGCCGGACTTCCGGCGGAACGAGGTGATGGGATTTCTGCGACAACCCCTGAATGATCTCTGCATCAGTCGCCCTAAATCGCGCCTTAACTGGGGAATTTCCTTGCCCTTCGACGAGGATTACGTGGCCTACGTGTGGGTAGACGCCTTGCTCAATTACGCCTCGGCCGTGGCAGGCCGCGCCTTTACTGATGGAAAGCCGATGTGGCCCGCCGACATCCATCTCATCGGCAAGGACATCCTCACCACCCATGCGGTGTACTGGCCGACCTTGCTCATGGCTTTGGGCCTTCCCCTGCCCCGCCATATCCTGGCCCATGGCTGGTGGCTGATCGACAATGCGCGCATGAGCAAGACCACGGGCAACGTGGTGAGCCCCTTGGCCATGAAGGACAAGTACGGGGTGGACGCCTTTCGGTTTTTCCTCGTTCGTGAAATGGTCGTGGGCCAGGACGCTTCGTTCAACGAGGAAACCTTCGTGGCCCGCTTGAACGCGGATTTGGCCAATGACGTGGGGAATGGATTGAGCCGGGTGGTGAAACTGGCCGCAAACCTGAATTCCACCCTGACCGCCGCCCCGAGCCAAGGCGGGGATGACGAAGCATTGCGGGTCGCCACGGCGCAGGTTCTCCGGCGGGTTCCGGAAATGGTGGCAGAGGCGAAGCTCAGTTTCGCGTTGGAGGAAACGCTGCAACTTTTCCGCGCCGTGAACAAATACCTGGAAGCCACCGCCCCGTGGAAACTGGCCAAAGGCGGGACGGATGAAAAGCATCGCATGCAAGCGGTTCTCTGGCATGCCGCCGAGGCGCTGCGCATCGGATTCACCTTGCTATGTCCGGTGATGCCGGGAAAGATGAAGGCGGCTTTGGAAGCGTTGGGATTGAGTCCTGATCAAAGTCCGCTTGCATGGCGAGAAGGCGATGCCAGTTACCATTTGCTCGCAACAGTCCCTCCCCTTTTCCCGCGGGCGATTCCCGCAGGCGCGCCGACTCGATGATTCAGGGGGTGAAAGCCCCGCCTTTGTTACCTTGTAACTCCGTTCCGAGGGAAGGCATTATGAGAACAATATGAGCGAACCTTCCGCCCCCGCCCCGCAAGACCTCGTGCCTTCTCCTTACACCAGCGAGGCTTCCATCAAAATCATTGAGCCGCAGCCCCCGCTGCCGGAACATTCCATCGATAAATTTTCCGCCCCCTTGCAGGAGGTCATCCGGCGCAACGGCTGGAACGACCTCATGCTGGTGCAGAAAAAGGCCGTCCCCTACCTTCTGAACGCCACCGACATCATCGTGCAATCCAAAACCGGTTCGGGAAAAACCGGCGCCTTCCTCCTGCCCTTGCTCGAGGTGATCGAGAAAAGCCATGCGCGGCCCCAGGTGCTGATCATGGCCCCCACCCGCGAATTGGCGCTGCAAGTCTACCAGGAAGCCGTGCGCTTCGGCGAGCCGCTGGGCATACGCTCGGTGGCGGTGTACGGCGGCGTCGCCTACGGGCCCCAGCTCGACGCCTTCCGCAATGGCGTGCACATCGTGGTAGGCACTCCCGGCCGCCTGCTCGACCACATCATGAACGGGAACCTCAATCTGAAATCCGTCCGCGATTTGGTGCTGGACGAGGCCGACGAAATGCTGTCCATGGGTTTCTACCCGGACATGAAACGCATCCAGCAGGTTTTGCCCAAGGATCGCTGCACCTATATGTTCTCGGCCACCATTCCGGTGAACGTCAAGCGGCTGGCCCAGGAATTCATGCGCCAGCCAAAGTTCCTGAGCCTGTGCCCCACCGAGCTTTCGGTGTCGAGCATGGAGCACGTCTATTACGTGGTGGACCCTCAGGACAAGGACAAAGCCCTGCTCCAGATCATCGAGCAGGAAAACCCGGAATCGGCCCTCATCTTCTGCAATACCCGGCGCGACACGAGTTATGTGTACGAGGTCCTCAAGGCGCGCGGACTACGCGCCGGCGTCATCTCCGGCGCGGTGGAGCAGAAAGAGCGCCAGAGGGTGATGCACGATCTCAAAGCCGGTCTCATCCGTTTCTTGGTAGCCACCGACGTGGCGGCCCGGGGCATCGACATCCAAGGCCTTACCCATGTGTTCATGTACGACCATCCCGACGATTCCGAGATCTATGTGCATCGTGCCGGCCGTACGGCGCGGGCCGGGAACTCGGGACAGGCCATTTCCCTGGTGGGCATGGTGGAGGAAATGGCGCTCAAGAACACGGCGCAGAAATTCAGCATCCCCTTCGTGAAGAAAACGCTGCGCGATGAAAAGGCGCTGGGGGACATCATCCGCGAACGCACCACGGTCTATCTGGAACAGGCCTACCGCGATCTGAAACCTTCGGAAAAGTCCGGGGCCTTGCGCATGGTGCCCTTGCTGGAATCCCTGATCAATTCCGACGAGGAAAAACGGGTGCTGGGGATGATCCTGAGCCAATTCTACTGGAAGCGTTTCACCAGCAACGACGCGGCCGATCCGGCGGGTGAAATCCCCCCGGGCGCGGAGGCCGCGCCCATCCCCTAGGTTCCCCATGGCCATCAAGCTCAAGTCGGATCGAGAGATCGCCTTGATCCGCGACGCCTGCCGCTTGGCCGCGGAAATTCTGATCCGGGCCGGCGCCTTGGTGAAACCCGGCATCACCACCGACGACATCAACCGCTTCGTGCACGACGAAACCGTCAAGGCCGGGGCCTACCCTTCCCCGCTCAATTACCACGGCTTCCCCAAATCCGTGTGCACCTCGGTGAACCACGTGGTTTGCCACGGCATTCCGGGGAATTACGCGCTGAAGGAAGGCGATATCATCAACATCGACGTCACCTGCCTTTTGCAAGGGTACCACGGCGATACGTCGAGCACTTACGCGGTAGGGGGAATCTCCCCCAAGGCCAAAAAATTGATGGACTGCGCCGAACGCTGCTTGGAGGAGGGCATCGCCGCGGCCGTGCCCGATCGCCATTTCGGGGATATCGGGGACTCCATCCAGGATTTGGCCGACGAATTCGGCTACGGAGTGGTGCGGGAATTCTGCGGACACGGCATCGGCCGCAATTTCCACGAGGACCCCATGGTGCTGCATTACCGCACCAAAAGCCGCGGGGATCGCATCCGGGAGGGCATGGTCTTTACCATCGAGCCGATGATCAACGAGGGTTCCCCCGCCGTGTACGTGGCCCCGGACGGCTGGACCGTGCTCACCAAAGACGGATCGCTGTCGGCCCAGTACGAACACACTTTGGCCATGACGCGGAACGGGCCGGAAGTATTAACAATGCTGGACTAGGATTCCCACTATTGTGGGAGAGGGCCAGGGTGAGGGTAGGAAGTGGGACCGGAAGGCGCGGAATCCTCGTCCCCACTCTCGTCCTCTACATCCTCCACCATCGGAATCGGGATGACGCTGAGGTCTCCCCCTTTTTCCTCCACTTTCCGTCGCAGGCGGAAGAGTTCGTCTAGGCGCACGTGGAATCCCTTGGATTCGTCGTCGGTGATGCCGTTGCGGATGAGGAATTCGCAAACCTCAATGGCCCGATCCAGGTTCTTCTGATTCTGATGATAGGTGGCCAGCGCTTTGCATTGCACGGCCACGAATTTGGGATTGTACCCGTAGGGCCTCAGGGTCTCGCCGAAAAAATCCAAGGCGAAGCGCGTCAGGACGTTCTTATCCATGCGTGATTTGCTTTCCTTAATCTTGAAGGTCAAAATCTCCAGGAATTCATGCGCCACTTCGACGCGCTCGAAAAAGGGGGCGTCGGAACGCTGATAAGCCAGAAAATCGTCCAGCACTTCGGAATCGTCCTCCCGGAGACGCCGGAGCGCCTGTTCCATGAATTCGTCCTTGGATCGGAAAGGGGCGATGTCGCTCATGCCCCGCTCCCGGGACGCAGCAATTCCGATTTCAAATTCCTGAGAGACTCCAACATTTGGCCGACGTCTTGGTAGCGTTTGTCGCGCTTAGGCTCCAAGGCCTTGGCGATAAAATCGCTCCAGATGGCCGGCACCGTGGGCGACAGATCCTTTGCCATGCCCGAAAACATTTCCGGGCTTTCCTGGGCCCGGCTGCGGAAGATCTTCTCGGGCCGCTCGACCTTGGCGGGCAAAAACCCCAAGGTGCTCTCGAGCAGGACGCAACCCAGGGAAAACATGTCGGCCCGGCCATCCACGATCTCGCCCCGAGCCTGCTCCGGGGACACGTACAAGGGCGACCCTAAGATGAAAGCCTTCTCCTCTTCCGCGAAACTGGCGTTTACCGTGGCCAGGCCGAAGTCGGCCACCATGATTTTGTTCTGCCGTTCCAGGAACAGGATGTTCTCGGGCTTGATGTCGCGGTGTACCACGCCTTCGCGGTGGGCGAAGTCCAACACTTCCAGCACCTGTTCGGCGACCGGGATGATTTCCCCCAAAGTGGGAAGCCGCTTGCGCGGCAGGGGGTGCTCCTTTTTGATGGTCAGCCATTTGTGCAGGCCGTATCCCTCCACGAATTGCATGACGAAATACAGGTAATCCGGCCTTTCCCCGTACTCGAAGATGGGAACGATTTGGGGATGGAAGAGGTTGGCGACCAATTCGGCTTCGTGCCGAAATCGCTCCGGGGTGAAGAGCTTGTTGAACCGTCCCCGGAACACCACCTTGACTGCGACGGTACGGCTCAACCCGGACTGGTAGCCGCGGTATACCACCCCCATGCTGCCTTCGCCCACGCGTTGGAGCAAAGTGACATTGCCCAAAACCGTACCCGTCAGGTCGGGCAAAGGGGTTTTGCGCGTATTCCCGCCGGAAGAGGAATCGGCCATGGCGAGGCTGAGACTGCAGGATGAGGTGGGGAAATTATACAATTGCAGGGGGACTATGGAAGAAAGCGCGAAATCCTACACCCGCAACGAAGTCGAAAACTTCTTGCGCCAATGGAATCTCTATTTCAACCGC
>JBGPFT010000186.1:0-5132 GCA_041483475.1 Fibrobacteria bacterium
AAAATGAGCCAGGAGGGATTTGAACCCACGACCCACGCCTTAAAAGGGCGCTGCTCTACCAAGCTGAGCTACTGGCTCCCGGGCCGTTGGGAATGCTCCCGAGGGAGCGGCAAAGATAGAACCCGCCGTCGGACCGCGCAAGCGCGGAGTTGGCCATGCGGTGCTTGGCCGTGTACCTTGTTCCGGTGCCGCGCCAGCCTTCGCTTTCACATGTATTCCTTCATGGCGCTTTCGTCGCCTCGTTAACGGCGGCTCCCGCGTACTCGCAATGGCTCGGAACTCCCGGAACCGAATCCTTTTCCGGTCTCGGCCTTTCGACTGCGGCCCGATCGGCGGGTTTGGCCGGTGCCGCCTGCGCCTTGCCCGATGGCGCCGCTTCGATCGGGGTCAATCCCGCCGGCATCCTGGGGGACGAAGGCCGTTACCGTTACAGCGGATCGCTGCGCGCCCACCCGGCCGGGGCTGACGCCGGGGCCGTGGCGTACAGCCGTCCGGCGGGCGACGGGGCGCAATTCGCCGTCAGCGCTGCGTATTTCGATTATGGTAGCGAACAGGAATTCGACGAGCAGGGGAATGCCACGGGAGCTCTTTTGCGTCCCGAAAGTTTCTATCCGGCCTTGACCTTCGCCCATTCCGTGGGGGAACGTTGGCGGCTCGGGGCTTCATTGAAACTGGCGCAGGAATACCTGGGGGATTTCCAGGGGTCGCAATTCGCCTTGGGCTTCGGCGCGGACCTCGGGGTGCAATACCAACCCCCCGCGCGCAATCTCGGTTTCGGAATAGCCGTGACCAATGTCGGCAGGAAGGTGACGGAGCATTTCACGGGGGACAGGAACCGCGGGTATTTTCCCGGCGTCGCGCGCGCCGGCTTGTTTTATCATCCGCGCGGCATGGATAAAACCGTGGCCGTGGTGGACGCCGAATTGCCGTTTTACGAGGCCCCGCGCGCCTCCCTGGGATTCGAATACCGCTATTCGCAGCATTGGGGGCTGCGCCTGGGCACCCGCTGGGACGCGAACGACGTGAACAACGTTCTCAACGACATCCAAGCCATCCATACGCATAAGCGGTTGGGCAGCGCACTCAAGGCCGCGATCGGCACATCCTTGCATCTAGGTGGAATCGACGTGGACTACGCCGCGCAATGGTGGAACGGCCTGGGTTTTGTGCACGCCGTCACGCTGGCGTGGACTCTGGGCGGGTAGACGCCCTCAGCCGCGGCCGGGACGCGCTGCCGGGGAGCAGAATGGTGAAGCGGGTTTTTCCGCCGTCGGACTCGCAATGGAAATTGCCGCCGTGATCGTTGACGATTTTCCGGGACAGGGATAGCCCCAGGCCCGTCCCCTGGCCTTCGGGCTTGGTGGTGAAGAAGGGCTCGAAGATGCGCTCCAGGAATTCTGCGGGGATGCCGCCGGCATTGTCCTCGAAATGGAGTTCCACTGTCTGCTCGGGGCCTTGTCGCGCTCCAATGGCGATGTATTTGCCGTCGGGGGGGCGGTTTTCGAAAGCGTCGCGCGAATTGAAAATGAGGTTGTGCAGCACGGACTCCAATTGGGTGCGGTTACCGACCACCGCGAGATTCTCGTCCACTTCCAGGCGCAATTCGATTCCGCGGTTGGCGAGCTGTCCTCCCACGAAGAGGAAAGCCTCCTCCACCAATTCCTTGATCTGGATGGTGCTGTTTCCCTCCTGGGAGGGGGAATCCGCCTTCGAGTACAACAACAAATGCTGCAGCACGCGGCGCATGCGCTCCACTCCCCGGATCACCGATTCGGTGGCCGCCAGCGCCGCCTTATGGTCGATGGCGCCCTGGGAACCGACATGGACTTCCTTCAGGTATTCGGCGTCGAGCAGGATACTGGCCAGCGGGTTGTTCATCTCATGCGCCAGCCCCGCGCCCAAAGTTCCGAGCACCATCAACTTGTTGGCATGGAGCAATTGCCGCTCCAGCATCACGAGTTGAGTTCGGTCCAGGGAGAACCCCATGTAGCCGACGATTTTCTCCTCGCGCTTGATGGGGGTGATGGTGAGATGGATATGCACGTCGCTTCCGTCCCTGGCTCGATTGGTGAGATCCCCGCGCCAGGACTGTCCGCTTTGAATGGTTTTCCACATGCTCTTGTACACCCGGTCGGGCGTAAGCGGGGAACGGATGATGCGCTGGGTTTGACCCAGCACCTCGTTTTCCGACGCGATCTTGTAGAGGTTCAGATAGGCCCGGTTGACGCGCAACAGGCGGCCTTCCGGGTCGGTGATGTTGATGGCGTAATCGGCCTGGGTGAAGGCGTCTTCGAGCATGGAGTACCGCGGCCCCCATACGAGCGAGGCGGATTCCCCAATCTGCAAAACGTCCCCCGATACGCCAACCGAGTGGCTAGGTGCGAGCCAAGCGTTTCGGATTCGATCCCGCAGACACTCGCCGGGCGGGGGCGATGGCGTTGGCGCATTTCCCCGTGAGCTCGAATTCCGAAACGTTGCGGAAGGTGACGTCGGCGATGGCCTCCAAGGCCTCGCGGGTGAAGAACCCCTGATGCCCGGTGATGAGTACGTTGGGAAAGGTCATGAGGCGGGCGAACACGTCGTCCTGGATGATTTGCCCGGACAAATCCTCGAAAAAGAGATGATCTTCCTCCTCGTACACGTCCAGGCCCAAGGCCCCGATGCGACCCGATTTCAAGCCCCGGATTACGGCCTGGGTGTCGAGCACGGCGCCCCGGCTGGTGTTGATCAGCACGGCTCCGGGCTTCATGCGCGCCACCTCGGGTTCGCCGAGAAGATGGCGCGTGCCGGGCGTGAGGGGACAATGCAAGGTGACGATATCCGAGGCTTCCAGAAGGTGGGGGAGATCCGTATAGGTCATTCCGAGTTTTTCACAGGTGGTTGAAGGAGCCGGATCGTATCCCAGCAGTCGACATCCGAAGCCGTTCAGGATGCGGGCCACCACGGTCCCGATTTTTCCCGTGCCCACGATGCCGGCGGTTTTCCCGCACAATCCTTCACCGAGCAGGCCGTCCAGGGAAAAATTTCCCTCGCGCACGCGATTATGGGCGCGGCACAATTTTCGGAGCAATGCGAGAAGCAGGGCCAAGGTGTGCTCGGCCACGGCCTGCGGCGAATAGGCCGGCACGCGCGCCACGGTGACGCCGAATTTTTCGGCGGCCTTGAGATCCACCTGGTTGAATCCGGCGCAGCGCAGCGCCACCAGGCGCACGCCTTGGCGGGCCAATAAGCCCAGGGTCTCCGCGTCGAGGATATCGTGGACGAAGGCGCTGACGGCCGGCGTTCCCAAGGCCAGGGAAGCGGTGTCCCGATACAACCGCAGCGGCTGGAAATCCACGGTATGGCCATGCCGCGAGGCCGCGGCTTCCAGGGAGGGATGCTCGTAGAGTTTGGCGCTGAATACCGTGACTTGCATAAAATTGTTTCGCCTATTGAGCCACTTACCCCGCGATGACCTTTGCGCAAGGGATGTGCCAGGGGATTTTTCCTGCTTCCGGCATAATTACTTGGTGCGACGTTGGAAGTGTGACAGAATGACAAGGGATGGGTCAAATCGGCGCTGGAGGCGGGCGCCGCTTTCACGGCGGTGAACGTGGAATGGGTGATGACTCCGGCGGGGCTTTGGTCTTATATGCTTTGGAATGCGGTGGTGTTGGCGATGGCGGTACGAGTGGCGGTGGTGAACGCATTAAAACGATCCGCACGCCGAGCCAGGGAAATAGCTAGGATGCATGGGACTCAAATCCATTTTATGCGCGACGGGAAAATCGTTTCGGAAAAACCTTAACTCTCCGCTTATAACGCCCGGGAATATTCCGGCTTTCCCGCGCTTGCCTTGTGCCGGGGATCGAAGGCCGCGGCGATCAGACGGGACAGGGGGAGGGCTTCCTCCGCAATCTCTACTTTTCCGTTATCCCAGGACACGAAACCGTCCATGACGAAGGACACGAGCTTGTCCGCGCTTTCGACGCGGTAGCGAGTTTTCCAATCCGAAGCCAAATCCACCGAGTCCAGGGTCGACTCCACGTCGGCGGAGCCGTTGCAGAGATGTTGGTTGACGATGGCGCGCACGGCGATGTCTTCCGGGGTCATGCGATAGCCCGTGGCGAAGGGAAGTTCGCCGGCTTGGACCCGCGCGCGATAGCGATCCGCGTCTTTTTCGTTCTGGAGATACCCGCAATGCAACTGCGTGATTCCCGAGGCCCCCAGCGCATGCACTTGCCCGGCGCGAGTTTGCACGCAATAGCCCTGGAAATTCCGGTGCAGCGCGCCCTCGGCCTTTGCGCGGGACAGCTCGTCGTCGGGTTTCGCGAAATGATCCATGCCGATGGCGACATAGCCCCGGCGCAGGAAGGCCTCGCGCGATTCCGCCGCCATGCGCAGGCGCGTCGCGGCGTCGGGCATGGGATATTTCTCCAACTCGCTTTGATGCCCCTTCACCCACGGCACATGCGCGTAGGGGAAAAGCGAAATGCGATCCGGATCGGCGTTCAGGATGTCCATCACCGTATCGCGGAAGGATCCCGGGGTTTGCAGGGGCAAGCCGTAGATGAGATCGAGATTGATGCCGAAAAATCCCAGGTCGCGGGAGTTGCGCACCAGGTCGAGCGGCGCCATGCGCGGAGAGCTCCGGCGCACGGCTTCGCGCACGCGGGGATTGGTGTCTTGGATGCCGAAGGAAACCCGGTTGAAACCCATGCCGCGCAAATCCTCCAGCTTGGGCGGCAGGATCAAGGCGGGATCGCATTCGATGGCGACTTCGGCATTGGGGGCCAGCTTGAATTCCGACGCGATGGCCTTGAGCATTACGTCCAGCGAGGCATAGGACACGGCGTTGGGCGTGCCGCCGCCGAAATGGATTTGCGTCACCGGCCGGGAGCGATCCAGATACGGCAGCAACAGGCGAAATTCCAAGGGGAGCAAATCCATGTATTCGCGGATGAAGGCGCCGGAGCGTCCGATTTCGGTGTTGCAGCCGCAGAACAAACAGCGGCGCGGACAGAAGGGAACATGCAGGTAAAAGGAAAGATTTTTGGGGCCGATGCGGTTGGAGGAGGAAAGCAATTCCCCGAAATTCATTTCCCGCGGATCCTGCGTGAAAAAATTTGCCGGGGGATAGGAAGTGTAACGGG
>JBGPFT010000187.1:0-5082 GCA_041483475.1 Fibrobacteria bacterium
AGCTAAACCACGGCGGCGATTGGAAATTGCGCCGGGGCCAAGAGCTCAAACTGATCTATGAGGGCCAGGATCTCCGTTTCTTCGAGGATTCCGAATTCGATCATTATTTCCTGCAGCCCAAGGAAATCCGCACCGGGAGCTTCGGCGCCGGGGAACGCGATGTGCCGGCCACGCGAAGGGAGTGGGAAAGGACATCTGCGGCTGTGCTGGCCAACCCGCGTTGGCGGCTATCTTTCCAATTGCACAAGGAATTGGGGTTGCGTTGAAATCCTCTTCATCCAAAACCAAACTGAACCGCGCCTGCCTGGTGGCGTTCTCCGGTGGCCAGGATTCCACCACCTGTTTGCATTGGGCCTTGCATGCTTTCTCCGCCGTCGAAACCATTTTCTTCGATTACGGTCAGCGCCATAAATCCGAAGTTTTAGCCGCACAGGCCATCGCCTGGAAGGTCAAGGTTCCCATGCGGATTTTCCGCCTGGATTTTTTCCGGGAGATGAGGGGGAATGCATTAACCGATCCGAGCATCCCTATTGCGGTCCCCTCGGGGGGCGCGTTACCCAACACCTTCGTTCCCGGCCGCAACCTCGCCTTCCTCACCCATGCCGCTTCCTATGCATACACTCAGGGGATCAAGGACGTGGTGACGGGCGTATGCCAAACCGATTTCAGCGGCTATCCCGATTGCCGCAGTGAAACCTTGCGCGCTTTGCAAAAGGCGCTGGCCTTGGGATTGGGCTGGCCGGATCGAAAGGCTGTTTTTCGGATCCACGCCCCTTTGATGTTCAAAACCAAGGCGCAAACCGTGAAGCTGGCGGAAAAATGGGGGGCCATGGAATCGCTCAGCCTCAGCCATACCTGCTATGAAGGCGCCGTCCCGCCCTGCGGGGTTTGCCCAGCTTGCGTCCTGCGCGCGAAGGGATTCGCGGAAGCCGGTGTCGCGGATCCGCTCCTGGTTAGATTAAAATAGGGCCTTATGGACAAATACGACGTCTGCATCATCGGCTGCGGCCCCGGGGGTTTCGCGGCCGCCATGCGCGCCTTCGATTTTGGCAAGCGCATCTGCATCATCGAAGGCGGAAACGTGGGCGGGGCCGGCATTATGCACGGCTCCCTCACCTCCAAGACGCTGTGGGAGCTGGCCAAGGATTACGCCATCGCCGCCTCCGTGGATCGCGGCTACCGCGTGACGGGTCTCATGCCGGATTACCAGGCCGTGCGCGACACCGTGCTCCAGGCCGCCAAGGAAAAGCAATACCAGATCCTCTCCCAGCTGGAAACCTTCTCCCCGGCCCGTTGGAAGGGGCGGGGCTCCATCACCCTGAAGCGCGGCTTCGCGCGCTTCGTCGACATGAAAACCGTGATCGTTTCCGCGCCGGACGGCGGCGAGGAGCGCGTCTCCGCGGAGAACTTCGTCATCGCCACCGGTTCCAAGCCCCGGGATTTTCCCGGCATTCCCACCGACAACGAACGCGTCGTCACCTCGGACGGAATTCTGGGCTTCCGCGCCTTTCCCAAGCGCCTGCTCATCATCGGCGCGGGCATCATCGGCTGCGAATACGCCACCATCTTCGCGAATTTCGGGCAAACCAAGGTGCATCTGCTCGACCGCCAGCCGAGCATCATCCCCGCCGAAGACGAGGACATCAGCGCCTTCGTAAGCGAAAGCCTGGAACACAAAGGGGTGATCATACACCACAGTTCCATCCTGCGCGCCATCCACAAGCATCCCGAATTCCTGGAAGTAGTGGTGGATTACGAGGACGGCCGCAGCCAGGTGCTGGAAGTGGACGCGGCCCTGGTTTCCGTGGGCCGTGTGCCCAACCTGGGGCGGCTGGGATTGGATCAGATCGGCATCACCCCCAACGGGAGCGGGGCGCTGGACACCGACGGCGATTGCCGCGTGCGCGACAATATCTGGGCTGTGGGCGACGTGACCCAGCATGCGGCGCTGGCCAACGTGGCCGAGATGGAGGGGCGCTACGCGGCCAAGGCCATGTACGGCAAGCAGAAATACCCCCTGCGCTACCACAACATGTCCACCATCATGTTCTTCGCCCCCGAAGTGGCGGTGGTGGGGATGAACGAGCGGCAATGCCAGGAAAAGAAAATCCCCTATCGCGTGGCCTATTACTCCAACGCCCTGCTCAACCGCGCCATCGCCATGCGCTACACCTCCGGCTTCGTGAAAATCCTGATCTCCGATGACGGCCAGAACCGCATCCTGGGCATGCGCGCCGCCGGGCCCCAGGCCTCCAGCACCATCATGGTCATCGCCCATCTCATGGACCAGGACAAGGGGGTGGAGGAGATCATGAAGTCCATACACCCCCATCCCTCCATCACCGAGGGCATCCAGGAATGCCTGCGCTTGTTGGTGAACAAATCCGTGTACAAGCCGCTGGCGTTTCCGGATTTCATGCGCATCCGCAGCTGGCGACCCGGAAGGGGGTATACGGAATTGGTGGGGAAGACGGGCGAGGCCACCTTGTTCCCGACGGGGTAACTCCTCACCCCCGACCCCTCTCCCCGCTTAAAGGCGGAGAGAGGGGGGCCGTTCCCGGTTTTAACTTCTTTCCAAACGCAGCATTTAAAGAAACAAAGAACTTACTGCTCCACTCCCCCTCTCCATTCCTTTAACGAATGGAGAGGGGGTCGGGGGGTGAGGTATATTTGGCCTTATGCCCTATAAACACATCAAAATCCCTCCTCGCGGCGAACGCATCCGGGTCGATGCCAAACTCGCCCTGCAGGTTCCCGACGAACCCGTCATCCCTTTCATAGAGGGCGACGGCATCGGCCCCGATATTTGGAAGGCTTCGCAGCATGTCCTGGATGAGGCCGTGCGCAAAACTTATGGCGGCAAGCGCAAAATCTCCTGGATGGAGGTTTATGCCGGCGAAAAATCACTGAAGGTTTATGGCGAGGGGCAATGGCTGCCCGACGAAACGCTGGACGCCTTCAAGGAATACCTGGTGGGCATCAAGGGCCCCCTCACCACGCCCATCGGCAAAGGCATCCGTTCGCTGAACGTGGCCTTGCGTCAAATCTTGGATCTTTACGTTTGCCTGCGCCCCGTGCGCTGGTTCCACGGCGTGCCCTCGCCGGTCAAGCGCCCCGAAAAAGTGGACATGGTGATTTTTCGCGAGAATACCGAGGACATTTATGCGGGCATCGAATGGGCTTCCGGTTCAACCGAAGCGAACAAGGTGCTGGATTTTCTCCAGAAGGAATTTCCCAAGGAATTCTCCAAAATCCGTTTCGGTACTCAAAAGGCCGGGGAGGATTGGCAGAAAAAACTGGAATCCATCGGCATGCCCGCCCGCCAGGTCGAAATCAACGTCGGCGTGGGCATCAAGCCCATCAGTTACCTGGGCACCGAAAGACTGGTGCATAGCGCCATCAGCTATGCCATCAAGCACAAGCGTAAAAGCCTGACCTTGGTGCATAAGGGCAACATCATGAAGTACACCGAAGGCGCCTTCCGCGATTGGGGTTATAAGGTGGCTCGCGAATTTTTCGGAGCCGTGGAAATCGACGGCGGCCCCTGGTGCAAAATTCCGGAAGGAAAACCTGGGGCCGGCATGGTGATCAAGGACGCCATTGCCGACATCGCCTTGCAGCAGGTATTGACCCGTCCCGAGGATTTCGACGTGATCGCGACGCCGAACCTGAATGGCGATTATCTCAGCGACGCCCTGGCGGCCCAGGTCGGAGGCATCGGCATAGCCCCCGGCGGCAATATCAATTACCTCACCGGCCACGCCATTTTCGAAGCTACGCATGGCACGGCGCCCAAATACGCGAATCAGGACAAGGTGAATCCCGGGTCCGTGGTTTTGTCCGGCGTGATGATGCTTGAGCATTTGGGTTGGCTGGAAGCCGCCGAAAGCACGGTGAAGGCGTTGGAAAAAACCATCGGGGCGAAAACGGTCACCTACGACTTTGCCCGGCTCATGGAAGGCGCCCGGGAAGTGAAATGTTCGGAATTCGGAAAATTGGTGGCGGAGGCGATGTAGATTCGGGATAACCCATGGCCGACGGCGATATTCTCTTCACCATCAAGCGCGAGCAACTGGACACGGGCCTCCGCGGATTTCCCGTGGGTACCTGTCCCATCAGCGACGTGGACGCGTATAAGGGCCTGAGCTATGGCGGCCATCCCATCGCCGCCCTCGCGGATCTCGAACCCGAGGCCGTCATCCATCTTCTGCTGCGCAAGGAATTGCCGAACGCCGATCAACTGAAGGCGTTCAAGCAGGAATTGGCGGCGCATGCGGCCTTGAACCCGGGCGTGATCAAGATGCTGCGGCAATTTCCCCGCCTGGGGCATCCCATGAAATGGCTGATGGGCGGGCTCACGGCTATGGGCATGCATTCCAGCACTTCCGATTACCGGGTGGATTGCCTCAACGTCATCGCCCAGCTTCCCGAACTCGTGGCGGCCATTTTCCGCATTCGATCGGGTTGGGGCGAACCGCTGCCTTCCCAACCAAAATTGGGATGGGTGGAAAACTTCGTGCAAATGCTCGCCGCGCCCGGGGCTAAGCCCGAACTTACACGCTTGCTGCGCGCATTTTGCATCCTGCACATGGATCATGGCGGCGGCAACCTTTCCACCTTCGTGGGCAAGGCCATCGCTTCGGGACATGAGGACATGTTCGGTTCCCTGACGGGAGCCATGGCCGCCTTGGCGGGTCCGTTGCATGGCATGGCCAATCAGGAATGCCTGCGCTTCGTCAAGCAGGTGGCGGAACACGTGAAGGATCCCGCCGATGAGAAAGCCGTCGGTGACTATGTGGAAAAGCTCTTGAACTCTGGCGGAATGTTATACGGTTTCGGCCATGCGGTGTTGCGCGTCGAGGATCCGCGCGCCACGGTGCAATATGCGCTGGGCGAGCAAATCGCCGCGAAGGATCCATTGTTCCGGCTGGCGGCGACCTTGCGCAAGGTGGGCAGCGAAGCGCTGAAGAAGCGCGGCAAGGTCAGCGATCCGTTTCCCAACGTGGACGCGGTGTCGGGCTGCCTGATCAACGCCTGCGGCCTCACCGACGAAAACTATTACACCGTGTTGTTCGGCCTGGC